>JAIQGH010000166.1 GCA_020072655.1 Terriglobia bacterium
TGGAGCATGAGTCGGAGTACCAGAGCTTCGAATTCGACATCGTAATAGACAGCGCCATCGCCCGGAACAAGCTCCCCCTCGCCAATCGTGAGTACCTTGGGTATCGCGATGAATATCCCGATCTCATTATCAATGCTCCCTTCAAGCTGTTCCTGCAGGACATCGAGAATCACTTTCCCAAGGGGTTCGCCCAGCCTATGAGGAGGAACCCGCACCTTGCCCATAAGTTGAATTCTGTAATACATGACCCCACCTAGCTCCTGATAATATCCAAGATCTTCTGTTTTTTCAATGATATAACAGCAATACCCAGGGAGATGAGAGCTTTCCTAAGTGCCCTGTCATTTGTCACGACCATGCAGTTCTCCCTTCGGGCATAATCAATAATCTGCTCATCGACAGGCTGATCCGGCCTCTCGTGATCAATTAATATGCACTGCTCCGCCAACGTAAGGCCAAATCTTGCCGCCGAGGATTCTCGACCGCACCCTTTCGAGAGCCCCTTTAATTCGTTGAACACGTCAACTGGCACAACGGGGGTAAACTCCCCGACCAGCCGGGATATCTCCCCAAACAGGTCAATCCTGAACTGAGCGGGCATCATGAGGGCATTCGTGTCCAAGAGAACCATTACTCGGCGAGAACACCCATTCCGATCAACCGCCATCTGGCACCCACCTGCCGGCTAATCGCAATTCGCGCTCCAAGTTCTGCACATACCGGTCTCTTCAATGCGACCTCCACGAGGTCCTTTTTCGTATTCGTTACTACTCCGACGGTCACTGCAGTCCCGACTGAGAGCATCAATGGTTCATGATGCTTAAGTGGCTCGATCACGAGTTCGCTGCTTGAACCTACTACCCGTTCCATAAGGGTAACATGGAATTTTAATTTATCCCAGACCGGCGGGAGCGCTCCGATATGTCCGGCAACCTGTCCTGCGAGCGCATCACTCTTTGTGAGAGCTGGATCGAGTTTGGTGGCGATCCCGAGGAGACCTCCTGGTGCTGCTTCAGTCATCTTCTTTGATCCGGCATTGATCACCGGCCCCATATAGGTCTCAGGATCCGTCGGCGGCCCCACCTTGATCTTCTCGACCCGCGCCTTCAACTTTTCGAGGAAGGCGTCGTAGATTTTCTCATCCACGATGGCGCGCGAGCACGCCGAGCACTTTTGCCCTTGATAGCCAAACGCCGAAACGGTCACGCCTTCGACGGCTTGATCCAGGTCCGTCTCGCTATCCACGATGATCGAATCCTTGCCGCCCATCTCCGCCACCACGCGCTTGATCCAAACCTGGCCGGGCGGGGTCTTGGCCGCCAACTCGTTGATGTGCAGCCCCACGTCCTTCGACCCCGTGAACGCGATGTAACGCGTGCGCGGATGCCCCACCAGCACGTCCCCTACCGAGCCGCCCGGGCAGGGGCAGAAGTTGACCACCCCCGGCGGCATGCCGGCTTTCTCCAGCGCTTCCATGAACTGGTAGCCAATCGCCGGCGAGTCGCTCGAAGGTTTCAGCACCACGGTGTTTCCGGCCACAATCGAGGCGACCGTCATGCCCCCCAGGATCGCCATGGGGAAGTTCCAGGGCGGAATCACCACGCCCACCCCGAGCGGAATGTACTTCAAATAGTTTTTCTCCCCCGCTACGGGTGTCAGCGGCTGCGGTCCGCCCAAACGCAGCATCTCGCGGCTGTAGAATTCCGCGAAGTCAATCGTCTCGGCGACGTCGGCGTCCGCCTCCGCCCAGCTCTTGCCCACCTCATAGACGAGCCAGGCCGAGTAATAATGCTTCCGCTCGCGCAGGATTCTTGCGGTGCCCTGCACCAACTCCACGCGCTCTTCGTAGGGCACCCGGCTCCAGTTCTTAAACGCCTCGTCGGCGCAGCGGACCGCGCGCTCCGCCAGTTCCCTGCTGGCCTTCGAGAAGACCCCCACCACGCGATCCTTCTGACCGGGATCGTGAGAGATGAGCTTGTCGGCGGTCGTAATCCGCTCGCCGCCAATCACCAGCGGATAGTCGCGGCCCAACTCCCTTCCGACTTCCTCCACCGCTTCCTTCATCTTGCGGAAATGTTCCGGGTTCCCCTTGAAATCACTCAACGGCTCATTCCTGAACTCAGGTAGCTGCATCAAGAATCCCTCCGGTTGGAATTTGTGGACTTTTTATTATATCCGTTTCGGGCTGATACTCACCACAAAGGCACAAAGACACGAAGAAAAACTGAATAGCCCCTGGCAGAAATCACCATGGGCGCCGTTCTGTCTTTTGGTTCCTAATTCCTGCTTTTCCTTGTGCCCTTGTGTCTTTGTGGTTGCTCTTCGGCTCCCCCGAATTTCAAACGCGGTTGGCTAGGTCTTGAAGGCCATCTGGAAGGCGGGCAACCAGGCGGCGAGCCGTTCGAGGCTCGCGTAGTCCGTGCGATCGATCTGGAGCGGGGTGACGGAAATCTCGTGCGCGCGGATGGCGGCGTAGTCGGAGTCGGGTTCGGCAGTCTCGAGCCGAGCGGTTTCGTCGAGCCAGAAGTAAGGCCGGCCGCGCGGGTCGGTCTTCTCGTGCACAACGTTTTGCGAGATCTTCTGGCTCTGCCGGGCGACGCGCACGCCCCGCACTTCGCCGCGCGGGACGTTGACGTTCAGCATGACGCCGGGGGGCAGCCCTTCGCTGAGGACTCGCTCCGCCAGCCGCGCCGCAAAGGCCGCCGCCGCGGTGAAGTCCAAGTATTTGCGCGAGGCGTGCGAAATCGCAAACGCCGGCACGCCGTGCAGCGTGGCTTCCATCGCCGCCGCCACCGTCCCTGAATAGATGACGTTCTCGCCCAGATTGCCGCCGGGATTGATGCCGGAAATCACCAGATCGGGCTTCGCGGGAAGCAGGCGATAGAGGGCCAGAATCACCGCGTCGGCGGGAGTACCGCTGACCGCGTAATGGTGTTCGTCGAAGGCGTGAACGCGCAGCGGGGTGTGCACGCTGATGGATTGGCTCGTGCCGCTCATCTCCCGGTCGGGCGCGACGACCGTCACTTCTCCCGCCGCGACGAGCGCTTGCTCGAGCGCCTTCAGCCCCGCAGCGTAAATGCCGTCGTCATTGGTGATCAGGATGCGCTTGGTTCTCATCGAGGATTGTCAAGCTCGAAAAATGCTCAGGCAGAGGTCGTTGCCCGACCCGTCCCCGCCATCCGGCCGTAATTGTTCATTCTAGCATGAATGCTGGCCCCACCCCGTTTGCGTGCGTCGGTCTGCGTTTACTTTCCGGCTGGACTGTGATAAAAATCCGCGTTTCGTCACGCGCCATGCACCCTCAACTTGTCGATTACGCCATCATCGCCATCTACTTCCTCTTTGTGCTGGGCATTGGGTTTGCTCTGCGCGGGCGGATGAAGACCAGCGAGGATTTTTTCCTCTCCGGCCGTTCGATTCCCGGCTGGATTACGGGGCTGGCATTCATGTCGGCAAACCTCGGCGCGCTGGAAGTGATGGGCCACGCCGCCAACGCCGCCAAGTACGGCATGTTTGTGAACCATTTTTACTGGCTGGGAGCGATGCCCGCCATGTGCTTTGTCGGCGTCTTCATGATGCCGTTCTATTACGGCAGCAAGGCGCGCAGCGTCCCCGAGTACTTGCGCAAGCGCTACGACGAGAAGACGCGCACGCTCAACGCGCTCACCTTCGCCGTGATGACGCTGCTGGTCTCCGGCATCGATCTTTATGCCATGGCGATCCTCTTCCAGCGGCTGCTCCACTGGCCCTTCTCGGTGAGCGTGCTGGCTTCGGCGGCCGTGGTGGCGATCTATATTTACCTGGGCGGCCTCACGTCTTCGATTTACAACGAGGTTCTGCAATTCTTCCTGATCGTGTTCGGATTTCTGCCGCTCGCCATTCTGGGTCTAAAGGCCGTGGGCGGATGGGCGGGCCTGGAAACCAAGCTTGCGGCGCTGCCCTATCCCGGCTACGGCCACACCTGGGCCAACATCTGGCATGCCAACCAGAATCCCATGGGGATCAACTGGTTCGGCACAATCTTTGGCTTGGGATTCGTGCTGGCGTTCGGTTATTGGTGCACGGATTTCCTGGTGGTGCAGCGAGGCTTGGCAGCGAAAGACATGCCGGCGGCGCAGCGCACGCCGCTCATCGCTGCTGTGCCGAAAATGTTCTTCCCCCTGATGGTGGTTTTGCCGGGGCTGGTGGCGATTGGCCTCGATCCAACCACCAAGGAGTTGCTGGGCGGCCGCTACGACAACGCCCTGCCGGCGATGCTCGGCAAGTTCTACCCTTCCGGCCTGCTGGGCATCGGGTTAACGGCGTTGCTCGCCAGCTTCATGTCGGGGATGGCGGGAAACGTTACGGCGTTCAACACCGTCTGGACGTTTGACATCTACCAGACCCACGTCAATCCGGGCAAGGAGGACAGCCACTATCTGAAGATGGGCAGGTTCGCCACGGTTTTCGCGGTGGCGGTGGGGATTGCGACCGCGTTCATCGTCCTGCGGTTCAACAACCTCATGGATTATCTTCAGCTCCTGTTTGCGTTCTTCAACGCGCCGCTGTTCGGCACGTTCCTGCTGGGGATGTTCTGGAAGCGCACCAGCGCGCACTCAGGATTCTGGGGCCTGCTCTCGGGGATTGTCGCGGCCGCGGCCCACTATACGTTGTATCACTACAAGATGATTACGTATCCGAGCGACATGGCGGCGAACTTCTATCAAGCCATCGTGGCCTTTACGGTATGCTTTGTGGTGACGGTGGTGGTGACGCTGTTCACGGAACCGAGAAAAGAAGAAGAACTGGTCGGCCTGGTCTACGCCCTGACCCCCAGGCCGCGCACCGCGCATCTGCCGTGGTACGAGCGGCCGGGCATCCTGGCGATCGGGATTCTGGCGCTCTGCGCAGTTCTAAACATCATCTTCTGGTAGCAATTATGGGATTGGATATCCGTTGGCCGATTGGAATCATCTTCACGATTTATGGAGTGGTGCTGACCACCTTTGGCGCCCTCACGGACCCCCAAGTCTTCGTTGAGCGCTCGATGGGCGTCAATATCGACGTCTGGTGGGGGGCCGCGATGCTCGTGTTTGGCGTGTTTATGGGCGCCTTGGCGCTCCGCGCCTCGCGCCGCAACCAGCCATGACGGAACTCCGCTGGAATCCCACCGCCCGCGAATGGGTCTCGACGGCTTCCCACCGGCAGGACCGCCCGCAGATGCCCACCGACTGGTGCCCCTTCTGCCCGGGTTCGGGCCGCGTGCCGGACGATTACGACGTCTACATCTATCCCAACGATTTTCCGGCGTTTGCGATTCCGCCGCCGGCGCCCACGATCGAAGGAGACGATTTCTATCGCGTCAAGCGCTCGCGCGGAAAGTGCGACGTGGTTCTGTATCATCCCGACCACAACACGTCGCTCCCGCAGTTGCCGCTTTCGCATATCGTCAAGCTGGTCAAGCTTTGGCGGCACCGCTTTCGCGAGCTGAAAGGGATGCCCGGTATCCGTTACGTGCTCATCTTCGAGAATAAGGGGGCGGTGATTGGCGTCACGATGCCCCATCCGCACGGGCAGATCTACGCTTTTCCCTTCATCCCGCCGCGCATCGAGAAAGAAATCGCGGCGGCGCGCGCCCACGCTCGCGCGCATCGGCGCTGTGTCTTCTGCGACGTGGTGAGAAAGGAGCGGGCCGACGGGCGGCGGGTGGTCGCCGAAAACCGCGCCTTCACGGCGGTGATCCCGTTTTATGCGCGCTGGCCTTACGAAGTTCACGTCTTCTCCCGGCGGCACCTCGGCACGCTGGAAGAATTCCGGCCGGCCGAGGAACGCGCGCTGGCGGAAATCCTGAAATGGGTCACCCTCAAGTACGACAACCTTTTCAGCTTCTCATTTCCGTACATGATGCTGCTCCACCAGGCGCCGACGCGGGGCCGCTACCCGTACTATCATTTCCACATCGAGTTTTATCCGCCGCACCGCAGCAG
>JAIQGH010000167.1:0-9996 GCA_020072655.1 Terriglobia bacterium
CTTCCTGGCTGCGACTGGGGCCTCCCTGCCCTTCGCCTGGTGGTTCTGCGGCGCGGAGGTTGCCGCGTCCAGCCTCTTCCGGTGGCTTCTGCTCGGGCAAGCGCTGCTGATCTACTTGCTGATCCGCGGGGGAGCGGAGGCCGCGGAAAGTCGCCTCGAACGGCGAATGTTCGCTGTGTTGCTGGTCGCCGCGCTGCTCTCCGCAGCGTACGGAATCGTTGACTTCGCGCAGCCCGTCCCGCTGCCTCATCCCGCTGCCGATCAGTTCATCTGGCTGCGAGGAGCTGTGCTGCGGCGCGCCCAGGGAGTTTTCTACGAGTCGTCCAACTTCGCTAATTTCTGCGGGTTCTTCCTCGCCGCTGTCTCCGCGATTTTGCTGGCGCGTGAGAAGCGGGTTTGGGATATTCCTTCGCCACTGCTTTTGCTGGCGATTGCCATCTTGGGCCTCGCCGTTCTCGTGGCATTCTCGCGCAGCGCCTGGGCAAGCGTCTTGACCACGGTGATCGTCTTTGTGTGTGTATCACGGCGGGTCGCGGCGCGCCGTGCGGCAGTCTTTCTCGCCGCCCTGGCGATTCCCATTCTAGGACTCTGGCTATACTCTCCGGAACTCTGGGATTATCTCGTCAACGCCCGCGTCGGCTATTTAGCGCAAATCCTGTCGGACCCCAACATGGCTTCGAGTGGCCGTGTCGAGACGTGGCAGCGGATGTTTTCCATCCTCCAGGACTACCCTCGGTATCTCGCCTTCGGCACAGGATACAGGACGCTGCCGTACACCCGCCTGTTTCATGATCAGCTCATTCCGGATAACGGTTACCTCAGTCTGCTGTTGGAAACCGGGGTGGTCGGCTTGGGAGCTTTTCTCGCGTTCACGTGGGCCATCTTGAGAACGTTCTGGACACTCCACAAGCGCGTCGGGCCTCTGGGCTTCTGGTCGGCGCTGCTGTTCTCTTTTTGGTGTGGGGAATGCGTGCAACTGCTGGCCGCCGACGCCCATACCTATTGGCGCAACATGATTGTCTTCGCCGCATTCATGGCTCTCGCTCTTAACCGCGCCGAGAGGGAACAAGCTTTGCCCAGTAATCTTGCGAGAAGCTTTGCGGCTGGAAACAAAGGCCAAGCAACGCCATGAAACCGACTCTCCTGGTTCTGGAACAGTACGGTTGGCAGGGAGGCGCACAACGCGTCCTCAACTGCGTGATCGAGGCTCTGAAAAGCACTTTTGAGTTTCTGGTTGTCTTCCCAGAAGACGGTTCATTTGCGGAAGCTCTTCGCCGGCGCCAGATCGAGACGGCATTTCTCCCCCTGGGAAGTTATCGGCCGGGGCAGAAGTCCTGGTCGGAGATGCTGGCCTTTGGACCGCGGAGCCTCTATTGTGCCGGACGACTGGCGGCCCTTATCGTCAAGCGAAACGTCGAGCTCGTTTACATCAACGGCCCCCGCTGGCTTCCGGCAGGAGCGCTGGCCGCCCGGCTCACGCACCGCCCTTCGGTCTTTCACCTACACCTCACGCTGCACCGTCGTGCCGAGGCTTGGCTTGTATCCCACGCGGCGCGCCGGACCTCAAGCATTGCGGCCTGCTCGGCGACAGCCGCTCGATCGCTCACACGCGGCGACCCGCGCCTTATCACCAAGACCCGGGTTCTCTATAGCCCGCTGATCGAGGAAGCGAACGGCGCCGGAGTGCCGCGGCCGCTTCCTCCGGCATTGGACGAGGACAGGCGCTTGACGGTGGGCTTCGTCGGGCGCGTGACCGAAGCAAAGGGAATCCACGTTTTGCTGAAGGCTGTCACGCGGCTGCCTGCCGAGCTGCGAGAAAGGCTTCAAGTGCTTCTCGTGGGAGAGCCAGCACCAGGATCGGCGCAAGACCGGGCCTATCACGCTCGGCTGAGATCCTGTGCTGCGGCCTGGGGTTTGGACGACAAGATTCTGTGGGCTGGTTACCAGGCGCATCTTGCTCCCTACTACTCGGCCATGGACGTGCTCGTTGCGCCTTCGCTTCTTCCGGAGGGCTTGCACCTGGGCATTCTGGAGGCGATGCATCACGGCGTCCCGGTCATTGCCTCTCGCAGCGGAGGCATTCTGGAGACGGTCCGCGATGGCGTCAATGGCCTCCTGGTATCGCCCGGCGACGAGCGCGCTCTGGCCCTCGCGTTGGAACGGGTCCTCACCTGCTCTTCCCTTCGCGCTCAGTTGGCCCAAGGGGCCCTCACGACCGTGGATGACCGATTCTCCGTTGAGACTTTCAAGCGCGGGGTTCGCGAGGTCGTTCTCAAGCTCCATTCGCCGGTGGCGTCAGCCGGATGCACCGTCAATCCCGAGGAGTCTACGGTCCGCCCATGATAGTCCCAGACCAGCCTCGCGTCGCCCTCGCGCACCATTGGCTCGTAACCACGCGCGGAGGGGAGAAAGTTGTGGAAGCGCTGGCTGAGCTATTCCCACGCGCCGACCTTTTCACGCTGGTTTGCGATTCCGCGCGGCTGAGCCCGGCTCTGCGGTCGCGGCCTATTCACACATCTTTTCTGCAACGCTTCCCGCAGTCGAGCCGGCGGTACCCTTACTTTCTGCCCATCTATCCTTGGGCCACCCGTCGCCTCGACGTTTCCGGCTACCCGCTAGTCATCAGTTCGGACGCCGCCACGGTCAAAGGCGTCCGCGTAGACCGCGACGCCATCCACATCTGCTACTGCCACACGCCGATGCGTTATGTGTGGAGCAGCTACGAAACTTATCGCCGTGCGGTCCCGCCTCTCGCCCGAACCTTCTACCCGCTCCTGGCGTCTTGGCTTCGCTCCTGGGATCGGCGCGCCGCCCAAAGCGTGACGCATTTCGTGGCCAATTCCCAGCATGTCGCCGAACGGATCCGGCGCTTCTACGATCGGCAGAGTGCAGTCATTTACCCGCCCGTCGATACCGACTTCTTCGTCCCGGCACGAGATCAAAGCACCCATGGACACTACCTCCTTGTGTCCTCGCTTGTTCCTTACAAGCGCGTTGATTTGGCGGTGCGCGCGTTCAACCGGCTGCGAAAACCACTGCTCGTGATCGGCGACGGCAGCGAACGGCGCCGGCTCGAACAGCAAGCCCGGCCGAACGTGGTTTTTCTGGGGCCGCAGCCGGCTGACGTCTTGCGAAGGGCCATGCAGTCGTGTCGGGCGTTTGTGTTCCCCGCGGAGGAGGATTTCGGCATCGTTATGGCGGAAGCGCAAGCCTGCGGGCGCCCAGTCATTGCCTTTGGCCGAGGAGGTGGGCGGGAGATCGTCCAGGAGGGCGTATCGGGCGTCCTGTTTGACGAACAGAATGTTGACGCTCTCTCGGATGCTGTCATCCGATTTGAGCAAGCGGATTTCGACCCGGCGGCCATCCGCGCGTCATCCCTCCGTTTCAGCAAGCAACGGTTCCTGTCTGAGTTTGCGCGCTTTGTTGAGTGGGCATTGAATTCGCGCGGAGATTCCAGCACCGGGTTCGGCGCGCGATCACACCTGGCTGCCCCGCCTCAATCCGACCGCGCTTTCCCACGATTTCCGGGAGGTTGCGGAAAGGCCCTTCGGCCAAATCCTTCTGACCCGTTCCGCTAACATCCTCCGCCCCGACTCATCGGGGCCCAGGACGATCGTCGCGACGGTTCTTCGATATCCTGCGAGATCTTTGCCACCCGCCTTGACTACCGGTTTTCCGCGTTACTATGTTACGATGGCCCGCTGAGGTGGCTGCGACGCCCCGATTCACCGGAGCCAAAAGCGGGATCGGAGAGTGAAACGTCTCGCTACTCCTGGCAAATCCTTCAAGCAGGCTTCCACGACCAACCGCATGGCTGAACTGCAAAAATCACGTCCGCGAATCCTGAGCGGCATGCGCCCGACCGGAAAACTCCACCTGGGGAACCTGGTCGGCGCTCTGCAGAACTGGGTCAACCTCCAGGATCAGTACGAGAGCTTCCACTTCGTCGCCGACTGGCACATGCTGTCCACCGATTATGCCGACACGTCGGAACTTCACCAGAACACCTGGGAGATGGTGGCCGATTGGCTGGCCGCCGGCCTCGATCCCAAGAAGGCGACGTTCTTCGTGCAATCGCGACTGCCGGAGCACGCAGAATTGCACCTCCTCCCCACTTACAAAGAGCAGCTCGAAAACATCACGGATCGCGACCTGCATACCTACGGTTTTCTCGGTTATCCGCTGCTTCAGGCTGCCGACATCTTGATGTACAAGGCCAATGCCGTTCCGGTAGGAGAGGACCAAGTACCGCACGTGGAACTGACACGCGAGGTGGCGCGACGGTTTAACCTGGCATTTGGGGAACTGGTCGTCTCGAATGTGTCCCTCGAAGCTCTGCCCGGATTGGCGACAAAGGCAGGCATTGCTTCGTTGGTGGGCAACAAGCTCTATGCTGACATTGCGCGGGAGGAAAAGATCGCGGCTATCCAGGAGGCCTTCCACCGTGCTTCCTTGGACTTCAGGGCAGGGTACCTTAACAACGATCTGGGGGACATCCGGTCGATCTTCCCCGAGCCCGAAGCGCTGCTCACGCCCTCGCCGCGTCTGCCGGGAACCGACGGCCGGAAGATGTCGAAAAGCTACAACAACGCCATTTTCCTCACCGATGCGCCGGAGGTGGTCTCGCAAAAGCTCGCCACCATGGTGACTGATCCCGCCCGCAAGCGGCGGAACGACCCCGGCAATCCCGATGTCTGCCCAGTGTTCGACCTGCACAAAATCTTCTCGACGCCGGACACAATCGAGCGCGTGAACCGCGAGTGCCGCACGGCGGAAATCGGCTGCGTGGACTGCAAGAAGCTTCTCGCTGGGCATCTGAACGCCGCGCTGGCACCGATCCAAGAGCGGCGCAGGCCTTACGAGCAAAACCCGCAGCGCGTATGGGACATCCTGGAAGAGGGTACAAACAAAGCGCGCAAGGTAGCTCAGGCCACCATGGCCGAGGTGCGCGCCGCGGTGAAACTGACGTAAGAGCAGGTGTCCGGTGCCAGGTCCGATTTCTGGTCCGATGAAGGGCAGCGGACCATCGGACTCCTGCGATCGGAGTTTCGGGTGTCAGGAAAAACCCGACACCCGGCACCTTCAAGATGACTGACGACCCTCAACAACCCGGCGGACCTGACATTGAGGAGCAAAACCTTGTCCCTGCGGCTTCGCCCAAGCGCGTCAGCCACGCGCCCGCGCTATCACCGGCCGTCAAGCTGGAGATTTACGAGGGCCCGCTCGACCTGCTGCTCGATCTGATCCGGAAGCAACAGATCAACATCTACGACATCCCCATCGCCCGGATCACGCAGCAGTATCTCGACTACCTGCGCCTGCTGGAGGAAATGAACATTGATGTGGCGGGCGAGTTCATCCTGATGGCGGCTACGCTCATCTATATCAAATCGCGGATGCTGTTGCCGCCGGATCCGAACGCCCCACCCGAAGGCGAGGAAGACCCGCGCACCGATCTCGTCCATCGGCTGCTCGAGCACGAGCAGTTCAAGAACGCCGCACAGATGCTGCAATCGAAGCGCCTGGTCGAAGACGCCACCTGGACGCAGCCGGGCATCGGCGAATTCGTGGAGGCGGAGGACGAGCCCGGACTGACCGTTTCGGTTTTCGATCTCATCTCAGTTTTCCGTGAGATTCTCGAGCGCGCCAGGAAGCGCCCGCAGCTCGAAATCCAGCGCGAGGAAGTCACTATCGCCCAGATGATCCAGCACGCGAAGGAAATTCTGCTGGCAAGCGCCCGCCCGGTGCCGCTCGATCAACTCATGGCAGGCTACGAGTCGCGGCAGGCGCTGATTGCGCTTTTTCTGGCGCTGCTCGAAATGGTGCGGCTGCACGCCATCCTCCTGCGGCAGAAGAATCTGTTCGCGCCTATCGTCGTCCATCGCCACAAGCGGTTCGAGGAGATCATGTCGGGCGCAAACTATGAAATGTTGCAGGAGGGATTGGAAGAAAGTCTCGGTTAGGAGCCAGGATTCAGGAGTTAGGAGTCAGAAGTCAGAAGACAGGAGCCAGAATCGGAGAGGCAAATACCAGAAGGGGGTGCGGGGCTCCCTAGACGAAGGCCATTTTGTGCGGCGTTTTGACTTCTGGCTTCTGACTCCTGACTTCTGACTTCCCAATTATGGTTAGCGACGAGACGCTCAAAGCCCTCATCGAAGGCATCCTTTACGTGGCGCCCGAGCCCGTGCCGTTCGATGCCATCGCCAAATCGCTCGAGGCCGAGGAGCGCGAGCGCGTCCGGGCCACCCTGCAAGCGCTGATCGACGATTACGAGCGCGCCGAGCACGGCATTCAAATCCGGCAGATCGCGGGCGGCTACAAGTTTTCCACCAAGCCTGAGCATCACGAAGTGTTGCGCAAGTTTGTGAAGAGCCTCAAGCCGGCCATCCGGCTTTCGAAGCCTGCGCTCGAGACGCTGGCGGTCATCGCCTACCGGCAGCCCGTGACGCTGCCAGAAATGGACGCCATTCGGGGCGTCGACTGCGGCGGCGTCATCCACACCCTGCTCGAGAAGAAGCTGGTCGTCACCGCGGGGCGGAAGAACGTGGTCGGCCGCCCGATTCTTTATCGCACCTCGCGCGATTTCCTGGTGCACTTCGGGCTGAAGGACGTGAGCGAATTGCCGAGCCTCAAAGAGTTCGAAGAGCTTGCCCGGCAGGCGCTGGGACCGGAGCTGCCACTAACAGAGGAGGAGGCGGCTCGCGGAGCCGGCTCCACTAATGTGCCGTCAGAAGCGTCGGCGCACGAACCCTCTGCCGGGCTCGCTGCCGGATCAGGCGAGAGCGCCGCCACGCCACCACGCGGAAATTCGGACTCTGAGAATCATGAGGGAAATGGGGGGCCAAGCGAGGGAACGGACCCTACCCAGCCCCCAGAACCTAGCACCTAGCACTCAGTCCCTGGTCTTGCCGTGCGAATCCGCCTGCAGAAAATCATCGCCGATGCTGGAATTACGTCGCGCCGTAAAGCCGAAGAGCTGATCCTTGCCGGCCGGGTCACGGTGAACGGTCAGGTGGTTGCGGAGCTGGGCTCGAAGGCCGACCCCGAGCACGACCACATCAAGGTGGATGGCAAGTTGCTGCGCCGGGCCCAGCGGCACGTCTACCTGTTGCTGAACAAACCGGTGGGCTATGTCTCCACAGTCAGCGACCCGCAGCGCCGGCCGACCGTCATCTCCCTCATCAAAGGCGTCAAGGAACGCGTGTATCCGGTGGGACGGCTGGACTTTCATTCCTCGGGCCTTATTCTGCTCACCAATGACGGCGAATTGGCCAATCTGCTCATGTCGCGCGCCGTGGCGGTTCCCCGCACCTACCATGTCAAGCTGGAGAGCTCGCCGAAGCGCGAAGATCTGGCCAAGCTCGAGCATGGTATTGTGCTCGACGGCCAGCGGACGGCACCGGCAAAGATCCGAGTGTTGACGGAGCGCGACAAACCCTGGTACGAAATCACGCTTACCGAAGGCCGCAACCATCAGGTTCGCCGGATGTTTGAGCGCATCGGGTGTCCGGTGGTAAAGTTAAAACGCGTCCGGATCGCGTTCTTGACCGATGACGCCCTGGCGCCGGGCCGGTTTCGTCACCTCAGCCCGGCGGAAGTCGCGCGCTTGAAAAGTTGGAAGGCGAGCCCGTAGGGGAGGGCTCTGCCCTCCCCCGGGCGGGCGCAGCCCGCCCCTACTGTCCATGCCCAAAGCTTCCATCTCTGAGATTCTTCCACCTTGGTCACTGCGAATCCGGCCCTATCCCCCCGGCAAACCCATCGAGGAAGTCGAGCGCGAATTGGGCCGGACGGCCATCAAGCTGGCTTCCAATGAAAACCCCTTGGGTCCATCGCCGAAGGCCCAGAAGGCCATCCAGGATTCTCTCGGCCGCATCCATTTTTATCCCGATGGCGGCGGCTACTACCTGCGCCGGAAGCTGGCGGAGATGCAGGGCCTGGAAATGGACCAGATCATTCTGGGCGCGGGCTCGACGGAGCTGATTGAGTTGGTCGGCAAGACGTTCCTCGGCGCCGCCGACGAAGCTATCACGTCGGAATCGGCGTTCTACATGTACCGGCTGGCGGTCGAGGACATGGGCGCAGCGCTCGTCCAAGTGCCCATGCGCAATCTGACGTTTGACCTCGCGGCCATCGCCCACGCCGTGACGCGCCGCACCAAGGTGATCTATCTCGGCAATCCCAACAACCCCACCGGGACGATGTTCACCGCTGAGGAACTCGACCGCCTGCTTGACGCGCTGCCGCCGCGCGTGCTGGTGGTGCTCGACGAGGCCTATTTCGAGTACGTCCAGCAGCCGGACTATTCCCACTCCGTCGCTTACGTCCGCGCGGGCAGGAATATCCTGGTGTTGCGCACCTTTTCGAAGGTGCACGGTCTGGCGGGCATCCGGCTCGGTTATGGCATGGGGCATCGCGAGCTGATCGAAAGCCTCAACCGCATCCGCTCGCCGTTCAATGCTTCCAGCTTGGCGCAGGCAGCGGGCATGGCGGCGCTCGACGACCGCGAACATATCGCGCGGTCGGTCGAATCCAATGTCCGCGAGATGAAGTTCGTGACAGAAGAATTGACCCTGCTCGGCGTGCGCTACACCCCGGCGGTGGGGAATTTCCTGCTCATCGATACGGGGCGCGATTGCGAGGAGGATTTTGTGCGGCTGCTCCACGAAGGCGTGATTGTGCGGCCGATGAAGCTCTACGGGTTCCCCACGTCGCAGCGCGTCACCATCGGCCGGCACGAGGAGAATGAGATTTTCCTCGCCGCCCTCGAGCGCGTGATGCGCTCGCCAGCACGCGTCCTGTAACGGCACGCCTCGCCGTGCCCGCTTGTTTTGCCCTCGCGGCAGCGGCGCCCTCCGCGAGCCGGGAGTTGGCGTACTTTCATGCCAGATTACGTAACCGACATACTGGAACGCTACAAAACGCTTGCCGTCGTCGGGCTCTCCTCCAAACCCGCGCGGCCCAGCCACGGCGTAGCACAATACATGCAGGAACACGGCTATCGCGTGATCCCCGTCAACCCACAGGAATTGGAAGTCCTCGGCGAAAAAGCCTACCCTTCGCTCGACGCCCTCCCCGAATGCCCCGCCGTGGTGGTGATCTTCCGCAGGCCGGAGTTCGTCCCGGAAGTGGTGGAGACCGCCATCCGCTGCGGCGCCAAAGTGATCTGGATGCAGGAAGGGATCATGCACGAGGAGGCCGCCGGGCGCGCTCGCCAGGCCGGCCTCACCGTCGTTCAGGACCGCTGCATCCTCAAGGAACACGCCAAACGGTTTGTGACGGAGGGGATATAAGCCTCGCCGCGACAGTCAGGCCACAGCCACACAATCCCGTTGCAGGATGGTCAATTCATAATTCTGAATTATGAATTCTGAATGGGAGACGATCTCACCCCAAGCGTACCCGTGCGAGGTAGTGGATCTACTTGCCCGAACGCTTTCTCTTCCACTCCTCAATCGCCTTCATCTTTTCTTTCAGCCGCTTTTCAAAGCCTTCGTCCGTCGGGCGGTAGTAGTTGCGGTCCTTGAGGTTGTCGGGCAGGCACTGCATGTCGGTGAGCCGCTCAGGGGCGTGGTGGGCGTACTGGTAGCCCTTGCCGTAGCCGACATTGGCCATCAGTCCGGTGACGGGATTGCGCAGGTGAAAGGGAACTGGCTCCGCGAGGGTCTTCTGGGCGTCGCCCTTCACCTCGCCATAGCCAACGTAAAGCGCGTTTGATTTGGGGGCGAGGGAAAGATAGACGGCGGCCTCAGCGAGCGGCAAGTCGCACTCCGGCATGCCGACGAAGTGCGCGGCTTGCATGGCGTTGAGCGTGACCGTGGGCGCGTTGGGATCGGCCAAGCCGATGTCTTCCGAGGCCATGCGAATCATCCGCCGGGCGATATAGAGCGGGTCTTCTCCGGCTTCGAGCATGCGGCCCAGCCAGTAGAGCGCAGCGTCAGGGTCGGAATTTCGCACCGACTTATGAAGCGCTGAAATCAGGTTGTAGTGCTCCTCTCC
>JAIQGH010000167.1:10012-11144 GCA_020072655.1 Terriglobia bacterium
TGGTCGCCGACGGCGCGGCCCGGCTCGGAGGGGTCGCGCGGGGCAGCGGCCACAGCCGTTTCCAGCGTGTTGTAGGCAGCGCGCGCGTCGCCGTTGGAGAAAACGGCGATTTGCTTCACCAATTCCGGGGCGATGCTGACCTGCTCTTGGCCCAGCCCGCGCTTCTCATCGGTCAGCGCGCGCTCGAGCAGCGTCACGACCTCGTCGGTCGAGAGCGCGGAGAGCATGTACACTTTGGCGCGCGAGAGCAGCGCGGAGATAACCTCGAAGGACGGGTTCTCGGTCGTGGCCCCGATCAGCACGATGTCGCCGCGCTCGACGTAAGGAAGGAAGGCATCCTGCTGGGCCTTGTTGAAGCGATGGATTTCGTCGATGAAGAGAATCGTCCGCCGGCCGTAGGCGCGGCCCTTTTCCGCCGCGGCCATCACTTCCTTAATTTCTTTAATCCCCGCGAGCACGGCGCTAAATCTGACGAAGTCGCTGCGCGTCTTGCGGGCGACGATCGTGGCAAGCGTCGTCTTGCCCGAGCCCGGCGGCCCCCAAAGAATCATCGAGTGCAATTCGTCGCGCTCGATCTGCCTGCGGAGCGGCTTGCCGGGTCCGAGGATGTGCAGTTGGCCGACAAAGTCCTCGATCGTCTCCGGCCGCATGCGGTCGGCGAGCGGCGACTTGCCGCGGTCGGCGCTTGGCGAGCTTTCAGTGGCGGGTGGTTCGAAGAGACCCATAAGGATTGATCCATTGATTCATTGAATCATTTTTTCATTGCGTTGAATGGGGCACAATCGCGTTCGCAAAATTCCTGGGCTCAAGGAGTGAACTCCAATGAATCAATGATTCAATGAATCAATGGACAAATCCCCTCTGCCTCGAGGCTTCATAAAGAAAGATGCTCGCGGCGGTGGCGGCGTTGACGGAATCCATGCCTGCGCGGATGGGAATGCTCAGCAGCACATCCGCTTCGGCGGCGATCTCGGGCGCGAGGCCCGCCGCCTCCTGGCCGATCAGAACTGCCAGCGGCCCGCGCAGGTCGGCCTCCGCGAGCCGCGACGGGCTGCGCCGATCTGCGGCGACCACGCGAAGGCCTGCCTGTCGCAACCTCCCGAAGAGCGGCTGCGGTTTCTCGCCCGTGAAG
>JAIQGH010000168.1 GCA_020072655.1 Terriglobia bacterium
TCCGCCCCTTCAGCCGCTTGCGAGTGAAAGGAGTCGGTTGCTCAGGCTGGGTCGCGAGTTCCAGCAGGCTGATATCACTCGCCGCCATGTGCATCAGCGCCAGATGGGCCATCACCACTTCCCGCTGTACCCGCTGCATCCGCTTGTAGGCCTGGAACTGGTCGAGTGTGGCATGAAACCCCAAAAGCTCCTGATTCCGCGCCTCGCAGAGAAACCCCTGGTCCGTATAGATCAGCACCTTCCCTAATTCCCTTGGGTCCCAGCGGACTTCTACATAGGTTCCTTCCCTCCCTGCCAGCTCTGCTGCCCAGTACCACCTCCCCCGCTCGAACACCTCGATCCCATTCCTCCTGATAAGCCTCCTCTCTGCCCGCATGAGCAGGATGTCCAAGGCTCGTTCCGAAGGAACTACCGGGTTGCCGTAGCCCTTTTCGTAGGCTTCGAGGGGCATCGAGCCCAGCCTCGCATGGGGAGTCCTCAGATACCGGTCATGGAGCCAGACCTCGAACTTCAGCGCAAACTCCGCGATGTGCAGAAACGGTGTCTCTTCCCGCTTCCCTTCCCGCCACTGCTCGTGCTGCCTCAGGAGAGGCTTTAAGAGGTCGCTGGGTCTCGTCTCAGGACTATTCCCACACCACCCCGGAAGTTCCTGGATTAGGTCTCTTTCCACCGTCCCAAAGAACCGCTCAATGGGCTTCGCCCGGGGGTTCCCGGGAAGCGTGTGGATGGTCGAAACCCCCAACCCTCTCCATACCCCTTCCATCCGTTCTTCACCTAGAACCGGGATGCCATGGGCCTTCAGGAACAGCTCCGTATTCCCCAGTTCCATCCTCAAAGAGCGGGCATTCCCTTCCAGGTACCTTGATCGGTAGTCCCGCCCGTTATCGACATAGACCGATTCCGACAGCCCCATAATCTTGTCCCGCTTCGGCAGCACGGCATGGCGGTAGGCCAAGGCGATAGTCGAGGAATTGGGCCTTTCCGAGATAAACCACCCCGTCAGGACATCCGTCTTCAGATCCAGCCAGGCAGAGATCCAGGGACGGAAGAGCTTTCCGGAGGACGAATAGACAAACAAATCAAACTCATGGTGGTCGCCACAGAAGATCTCCCGGTTCCGGAGGTCTTGATAGGTTCTCGGGATATAGGCCCCGTACCGTTCCCGGAAGGCTCGCTTCCCTTCTCGACCTAAGGCTTTGACGGAAGGGGGGATCTCCCGGATGATTCTCAGGACGGTTGAATAGGACAGCTCAAACCCACACCGGGGGCAGCGATGGAGCTTGTACAAGCCCTTATATCCTCGCTCGGCAGGAACCATGGCTACTTGCCGGCAGGCGATACATTGGGTGAGAAGGCGTTTCCAGACCTTGGAGCCCGAGGGGCGAGTTCTCCTGGAATACAAACCCTGAATCAGCAACCGGAGGCGTTCATTAACTCGGATACGGCCATCGGTCGCATGAAACAGGATCGCTCCCTTCCTGCGATCAATTAGGGCGGTAAAACCAAGATACATAGCCAGGACGGGATCACCTTCCGCCGCCTTCCCGGCTCGAATGAATTTCCCCCGCCAGCGGTAGAGGCTCGAGACACTCGTTTGACCCTCTTGGGCAAGGGCACGGACACCCTCAGAGGGAGCACGAAGATCACCAACCAGCTGAGTCTTGGGCTGAAGCTGCTGAAGCCTGGCGAGGAGAAAAAGTCTTCTTTCCGCGACCTTCACAGCCTTCAGGCCATGCTGAGAGACGAGATCTGCCAGCCGCTGGCCTAACGGGCCACGGGAAAGGGCCAGTTCCTCCTCTCGATCACCCTGGATAAGAGAAAGGCTGGAAAGGAACCTGGGACGGCCGGAATGGCCTGCCATGGAAGTCCTGCCTTTCTTCCCGGCTTGGGGAGGCGGGAGGAAATGTGATACAAACTGGAAAGGCAGGTTGAGCTGATGCTTATCCCATCGGCTCGGCTTGCTTAGGGAAGCTGTCGAGTGTGAGCTCTTCAGCTTCCCGCTTGATCAACTCAACCTACGCACATCACTTCTGTTGTTTCTGTCGCCCACGACCACGGCGGTAGATCTGTTCTTTGATCTTCCGTAGCCGCTCAATATCCGCGCGCGACCAAAGTCGAACTCCGCGCCCGTTTTGGAGCCTCGCCCTCGGAGGCTTCACCGTTCTCGTGCGCATCCACCGGTGTAAGGTGGCACGGGAAATGCCAACTACCTTTGCAGCTTCGCCCGTCGCTATGCCTCCGCTCACGCTACATGTGTCTCATATTTAGTCGCCTTTGTCAACTGGAAATTTGGTTCCAACGCGTGTCGCCGTCGGCTGGCCCGCAATCGTTTGCGAGTAGTCACCTGAAGAAGAACTCCTCAGCTGTACGGCGAAGCATCCAGTCCCTATCATCGTGCGAAAGAAAACTAAGACGGTCCCGGACAAGAGAAATGCTGTCTTCATAGGTTTCATTTATCAGCTGGAACGGGGAATCAGAGCCCCACATTAGCCTTTTCGGGCCGTAAGCTTCATAAACGTGTTTGATAAGCGGCGCCAGGTCCAGATGTGGTGGCTTCCGAGCGCCCGGAGCATAGAATGCGGACACCTTTACTCTGACGTTTGGGTGCTGAGCGAGCAAGCACAGGGCTTTAACATCAGAATCCCGAATCCCCCCATTTACGCCAATGCGGGCCAAATGATCAATGATAACCGGTGTATCGGAAAACCTCTCACACTGCCGATATAAGGGGGAATTGTCGATCTCATCGATCGTCATCCTGGCGACAGGGTAACTCCAGAAGTCAGGCAAAGAAAACTCAGCCTCGGAACCAAATGCCTCTTATGAGAATCCCCCAAGCGGAACCAAGTGGTCGTTCTGGACTGTCACCGGCGTTCACGTGCTGGGATGCCCGTATCCGCCCATAAGCCCGAGCCCCAAGCGGGGGGGCGGGGGTGTCCTACCAGCAGCCTGCCTCCTCGTACCCCCCACCTTAAACGGGCAAGTACTGTGGGGACTTTTGTGCGGACCCTTGGCAGAAACTGGCCGTAACCGGCAGTATTAAGATCGGTCGGCGGTGACGGGCCGAAGGGCTTTGTTTCCCATGACAACCGCACACAACCGAACACCCCAGCAAACCCACGCAATTGCCGCTTTTCGCAACTGTCATCTGTATTGGCGGCTTGATCGCCAATGCGGTGTTTGATTCCACTAGTGCCCGGCTACTCCAGTTGCCTGTGACGCCGGAACGGGTCAAGAAGGCGTTCTCCCGCGGTTGAGCATCTAAGGTAAGCTGCCGTATTGAGAAAATCGCGCCTCGTTGAGCCTTAAGTCCATCGACTTCCCCTCGATGCAGCATTCGAGTCTATTCCGTCTCACTTCATAGTCACCTCCGACACCCTCACCGGGCCCAGCAGACCTGACTCGAGCAGCGGCGAATTCTTGGAGAATGGTCTGTAATCAAGGAATGTGTACTTCTTCGTCGCGTCGGGTTGTTGGTCGCCGATGATTCGGTTGGGCCAGAGGTTGGTGATCTTGATCTCCAAGCGATTCGTCCCTGGCTTCAGTGCCCCGGTCACATCCGCCTCGAAAGGGGGCTTCCAGAGAATCCCTCCCACGGACTGGCCGTTCACCGATACCTCCGCAATCTCCTTTACCTTCCCCAGATCGAGCACCAGCTTCGCACCCGGACGGAACCACTCGGGCGGCACCTCGATGTCCTTCCTGTAGGTGGCCGTCCCAGAGAAGTATTTCACCCCGCCCTCGGACGAGGCGGTCCAGGAGATGAGGCTGTCCAGCCGAATCGAGGGCGGCGCGCCCCAGTTCGGCGGGAAGCTCACTTCCCAGGGTCCTGGCACCGTGGTCAGCGCTGTGCTCGCCGGATGGGGCTGCGTCCGCGACGGCGCTGTTACCTTCTGCCGGAACACTACGAACACCGATCCGTAGGGATCCAGGTGCAGCGGCACGGTCGTTCGGCCGCCTTCGATCTGGTAGTCCGCCGGCTCGATCAGGCCGGTGTCCGGATGCCAGAGTTCGGCTTCCTTGCCTTCCACCCGAAAGCTCGTCTCGAAGTCCTCCGCGCGCTCCTTCTGGTTGGCGACGAAGTAGATGTCGACGTCCGCCGCACGACGATGGATCCACACCAGATGGCTGTCGATCTTCGGCCGGTTGTACTGGAAATCCGGAGGCGCGTTCTGCGCCGCCAGGACTTCCGCCAGGGGCTCGCCCCAGTACATTTTCCCTTGGCCGTAAGCGTGTTCAGTAACGGTTCTGCCGTCGCAGGCTCCCCAAACCTCGTTGGCGGTGGCGCGGATTTCCTCGTCGGAGGAGGGGTAGCCGCTGAGGCTCGGAGATTGGGTGGGCCGGGGTGCCACCACCGTCGCACCCGCCGCGACCAGGTCGCGGATTTTGCGCACTACCGGCACGGTCAATTGATCGACATCCTCAGGTAGCACGAGCACGCGGTAGCTCATACCATCAGGCAAAACCAGCCGCCCGTCCTTCACTGACATCCGCGTCAGCAGCACTTCTCTGTTCAACCAATCATAACTGTAGCCTTCGGGCGGAGCCGGATGCAATTCTTTCCAGAAGGGCACTGTGGCGGGGGCGTCCTCACCATAGAAGTAAGCCAGATCACCCACAAACAAGCCCTGCTGCAACAAGTACGAAGAGCGCGCCAGATAAGTATTCCAGGCTACCGCCTGTTCCGCCCAGGTAGTGTTCCGAGTGTAGTGTTGTCCGCAAAACCCCAGGGTCATGCCAGGCTTGTGCTGTTCGTCCACGAACGGCTGTTGGTCCGAGGTGTGAAAGACGATGCGATTGATGCCCAGGGCGAAGGCGTCGTCGCCGAGTGGCTTCAGGTAGCTCGGCGGCTCCCACACGCTAGCCGTCGTGCAGGATGTGAACGATTCAGCCGCAGCGATTTTCTTGCCATAGATGTGCGCCGCCGAGGAGGCTTCCCGCATGTCCGCGGGGTGCTCCGGCGTGTCAGTCTGCCCAGCCGGTGGCGTCCAGAATTCACCCATCGGGATACTCACACGGCCTTTATCCTGTAAACCATCGCCGGTCGTCGGGTCAGCCGCGCCCATGGCCTCCGCGTAGAGTCCTACGCCATACTTCGCGAAGTACTCCGTTGCCGCGCCGTAATGATTCTCAGCAAGTAAGTCGGCGATGGTCCGACGGAAGTCCCACAGGAAGCGATCACTCACCTCCGCGCTCTCCACCACCCGCCCAGCTAGCACCGGTAAGTAGGGCGTCGGGTCATAGCCGCGGCGCTTCTGGAACTCACTGATCATGTCATCGGTCCAGTTCTCAAGCCCAGCTTCCCAGCTGTCCATCAGAAAGTAACGGAAGCTCTTGCCGAAGTAGGGTCCGAGTGTGTCGGAGATCTGACCGACGTAATACTGGAGGTAAGAATCGACATGCTTGCGGCTCAGTTTGTCCACCTCGTATCCGGTCGCCTCCGGAGAGGCGGGAGCGTTCTTCTGCCCCGTCAGCGAATAGCCCATCCTCAGGATGACCCACTGGCCCGCGGGAACATCCCAGTCAAGCGTCCCGTCCTTGCGCATTTTCGCCGTGAGATCGATGACGTTGGCGCGCGGGATGGCCTGGTTCGCCGGCACGGCGGGCGTGGCGGCCGGCGCAAATCCGACCATGTTCCCGAACTGGGCCTTGTCCTGCCAGCGATTCACCCGTGGGGTGGAGGAGAACTCAATCTCCGCGATATCGATCGCCTTCCGCTGGGGCAGCCCCCACAATTCGGCATCGGGATCGGGTTTAGGGCTGCCCATAGTCACCCGAAAGACCTTTGCCGCTATCGGCGGGAACGAGTACGTGCGCACTGG
>JAIQGH010000169.1 GCA_020072655.1 Terriglobia bacterium
AGGGAGAAGCACCCCCGGTGATGAAACCCAAGGAGGGCTGTCCATGCGAGTTGTCAATGCTCTCGTGCTCGGTTTCGTGATGTTCGCCAGCGCCATGGGCGCTGCCGCAAGGAATATTCCCAAAGACCTGTCAAACGTTCGAGGCTTCAATTACACGGCTGCCAATGTGGCAACCAGCCCCAGGCACCACATCGATCACTGGATCAGTTACAACCCGGCGACGACCGAATTTGACCTCGACCTCGCCAAGCGGCTCAACCTCAACCAAGTGCGCATCTTTCTTGCCTACCAAGCCTACGTCCAGGACAAGGCGGGGTTTCGCGAGCACCTCTTGCACTTCGTGCGCGCCTGCCACCAACGCGACATCGGATTCATGCCGGTGGTCACGTATAGCAGAGAGATCATTGCGGACAAGGCATCGTGGCCGCTCGCCCGGGAGTGGGCAGCGGATCTGGTGAAGACCATTGGAAATGAGCCCGGCCTCGCAGTCTGGGACGTCCTGAACGAGCCGGACTGGCCGAGGACTCCCGAGTCGTGGGTGAGGCAGAGATTCGAGTTTGCGAAGCACATGGCGGCCGTCTTCCATGAGCTGGACCCGCGGACTCCGGTGACCATCGGCCTGGCATTTGTTCCGGGGATGGAAGAGCTGGCCGATTATGTGGATGTTCTCGAATTCCACGACTACAGCCCGACCCGGGCCCAAATCCGGGCCAACATCGAGCGGGCCAAGCAGTTCGCGGCGAAGGTGGGCAAGCCGGTCGTCAACGGCGAGATCGGCTGCATCGCCCGCGCCAACCCCTATGACGTGACGCTCCAAGAGCATATGAAGGCCGGAATGGGTTGGTACGTCTGGGAGCTCATGATCGTCCGCAAGGGCTGGGGTCCGGTCCACGGTGTGTTCTATGAGGATGGGACGGTGCGCGATCCCTCTATTGCCGCGGCGATCCTCGGCTTCTTCCTCAACCGTGGTCCAGATATCCTGCCCTCGGCGCCCGACCGGGAAGGATGGGTCACCCGGGTCGTGACAAATAGCAGGAAGTGGCTCGCGCAAGCCGACGCCTCTTGGGCCGAGGGTTTGGACTTGGCCGAGGAAGCAGCTAACCTGCTCGAGGCGGGACAACTAATCGCCATGCGCGATCCGCCTACCCGGCAAGTGGACTTGATGCGCCAAGGGCAGCCGGACCTGCCCGCCCTGCGTGCCCTGCTCGCAAAGTACATCGAGATCCTCGAACCGTACAAACTCAAGCAATAGCTGGGCAAGCTGAGAGCCCCATCGGTCCAGCGGGTTCACTATCCCCCATCGCGATGTGAAGTCGCGGCTACACGCCTCTCCACACCCTGTCAAGGCGAGCAAGGGACTCGCCGGGCGCTTGCGCCATTCCCGCGATTCTATTATTCTAAGGCGCATTGTTTGGAGCAACATGGCTACGCCCTGTAAGAAATGCGGGGCTGAAAAGACGGAAAGCGTACGTCATGGCCTTTTGTACGGGCTGGCCAAGGTGTTCCGATACCGTCTCTGCATATGCTCCCGATGCCACCGGTTCCGGTTGCTCCCACGACACAGCCCCGATGAAGTGCCTCGACACCAGGATGTGCCCAAGCCGCCGCCCGCGACCAAGGTTTCAGGAGCTTGCCCCCGGTGCGGGAAGACAGACTACCGTCGCTCCCGCCGACGCTGGTGGGAGAGGCTGATCCTGCGGGGCCCCATGGCGCGCTGCCGTGCCTGCGGTACGCGATTCCCTTTGCCGCTGCCGGGGGAGTGGAGTGGCGGTCAATCTAGTCAACCAGGCACCTGACGCTCCTAGTCAAGCCACTCCAAATCGTGATACACCATCCACGATGCCCAACCCTTCCGTGCCCCGCGCCGACGTGCCGCTGGCCCGGCGAATCGCGCAGTCGGCAGGAATCGTCATGGCGAGCGTGCTGCTCAGCCGGGTGCTCGGATTCTTCCGTGACTGGACGGTGGCTCACCAGATCGGCTCCAATGCCGTCACGGACGCTTACTATGCCGCCTTCACCCTGCCGGACTTTCTAAATTACCTGGTCGCGGGCGGGTCGCTCAGCCTCACCTTCATCCCCGTATTCGCTCAATACGTCGCCGAGAAGCGGGAAGACGAAGGCTGGCATGTCTTCTCCACCGTCATCAGTGTGATGGGACCGATTCTCATCACGCTGGTGCTGGTGGGAGAAATCTACGCGCCGCAGCTCATCGAGGTGATCGCGCCGGGATTCGCGCCGGGGGAGAAGGCTCGCGCGATTTTCCTGACGCGCCTGATGTTGCCCGCGCAAATCTGCTTCTATCTCGGCAGCATTCTGAGCGCCGTGCAATACGCCAAAGGACAGTTTATCGTGCCCTCGCTGGCCCCCGTGATTTACAACGTGGGAATCATCCTGGGCGGTGTGCTGCTCCCCATCATGCTGGCCTTATCGCTGGTGTTCACGGACGACTGGATCATTCGTTGGTTCGGGTCCTATCTCCAACCCGCGTCGATTACCTGGCTGACCTACGCGAAGACCCTGATGCGCGTTCCGCTTGGCGTGGTCGGCCAGGCGATTGGCGTGGCGGCCTTTCCGTTTCTGGCGCAGCTCTATTCCGAGGGCAAGCTCGGCGAACTTAACCGCACACTCAATGCCACGCTCAAGGGCACTATCCTGTTGCTCGTGCCCATCGGGGCCTTGACGATTGCCGAAAGCCGGCCGCTCGTTTACTTCGTTTTCTCGCACACGCGGCTGCGCGGGCCGGACCTCGATGCGACGGCGGCGACGCTGGTTTACTTCTCCCTCGGCATGTTCGCCTGGGCGGTACAGAACATTCTGGCACGCGGCTTTTATGCCACGCGCGATACCCTCACGCCGGCTGTGACCGGAACCGCCTTAACCTTCCTGAACCTGCCGCTTTACTGGCTGCTGGTGCGGCACCTCCAACACCTGGGACTGGCGCTGGCGAGTTCGATCGGGGTCGTGGCCTATATGGCGGTGATGTTCGTGCTTCTGGTGCGTCGAACCCGGAACCGAGAATCCGCTGCCTTGATGGTTTTCTTCCTCAAAGTCACCGCCGCGTCGGCGCTCGCCGCTGGGGCTTCGTTCGCGGTCGTCAACCGGCTCGAGTCCCCAATCGGCTGGCAGACAACCGGGCGCGCCTTCCTTGTGCTGGCGCTGGTGAGCGCCTTGGGCTTGCTTCTTACGACCGTCCTCGCCAAGCTCCTCCGCCTGCAAGAGTTAGACGTTTACATCAAGAAACTCCTGCCCGCGCGAGCAGACATTGTGACTTAGGCTGGCTTTAGCTCTCTGGAAACACCGCCTGGCGTTGATCGCTTGATCCGTTTCGATTGCCGTGGTACGAAGGAGGCTCCCACTGGATGCGAAGGCCCACTGGTCGCCTATTGCAGCACGACTGGAATTCCACCTCCGACGGTGACCCGAACACGGGCCCGTTGCGGAAACGTTTCGCTACCCTCCTTCTGTTCCTCCTTTCGCTCCTCCTGTATCTCGGCACGACGGGGTTCGACTTTGTTGTGGACGATACCCTACTGGTCGCACAAAACCCCTATGTCCTGAGTTTCCACTTCCTCAAGCAGATCTTCAGCCAGGACTTCTGGGGATTTCGCAGCGTGGCCGGCGCGACAGGCTACTACCGCCCGCTGGTGATGTTCACGCTGCTTGGGGAGAGAACTCTGTTCGGCCTGAACCCTTCGGGATACCACTTGGTGAATGCCATCCTGAATGGGCTGGTGACCATATTGGTCTACCGCCTCGCTCGCAGACTGTGGCCCAAGGGGAGCGGGCCGCTTTGGGCAGGAGCAATCTTCGCGGCATTGCCGTTGCACACAGAAAACGTCGCACCCGTCTCCGGGATCTCGGACCTTGAGTGCGCTTTATTCTTGCTGCTTTCGGTATGGATCTACATCCGGCCCGGCGATTCCGGGTCGCGCCTTTCAAGAGTTTCGTGCTGGCTCGCTGCAGCCCTATTTCTGCTGGCAGTGCTCTCGAAAGAGGTAGCCCTGGTCCTGCCTTTGCTGCTCATCTTCTACGACGCGTTCGTTCGTTCCGGCAGCACGCCTCGACCGAGGCTCTCTCCCGGACGCTACCTGCCCTTCGCTTTGGCCGTGGCTTTCTATCTTGCGCTGCGTCTCGTGGTCTTCGGCAGCATCACGAAATTTAGGGGGACTAATGCCCCCGGATGGGGAGGGACGATTCTATCGGCTCTCGGACTGACAGGGACGTATGCCGTCAAGCTCGTTTGGCCTCAGCACCTCACGTACCTCGCAAAGTTTCCCGCGCCGAAGGACTGGTTCGACCCTTATGTAGTCCTAGGCGGAGCGCTCCTCTTGCTCGCCGCCACCGCGTTCTTTCGGTACCGGCGGGAATACCCTGCTCTGTCGTTTGCCGTCCTGTGGTTCTGGTTGTTTCTGGCCCCAGTGTTGAATGTTCACTGGCTCGGGCGAGCAGCCTACGGAGAACGCTATTTGTACCTTCCCAGCGTGGCGTTTTGCTGGCTCGTGGGTGAGGGGTTGGCTCAGCTCAGCAGATCAGTCGCTCGGGAACAACGCGAGAGGTTATTCCTGGCGCGCGCGATCCCTTGGGTTGTCCTCGCATTGTTGATAGGACGGACAGCCCTGCGTCTCCCAGACTGGAGAGGCAATAAAACGCTGGCGCTCGCTACGCTGCGCGAAGTTCCGGACTCTGCGATGTCCCACAACAACCTGGGTAACTCTTACCGGCAGGAAGGCAATCGAACGCTCGCACGCCAGCAATACGTCGCCGCAATTGCTTCCGACCCCTCACTTTTTGAAGCTTACGTCGATCTTGCTCTGGTGCTACAGGAGGACGGAGCGGTCGAAGGTGCAAGGGCAATGTTCCGGCGCGCAGCCCAGGTAAATCCCGGCCTCCCCGAGACCTTTTACGGGTGGGGGCTGCTCGAACGTGGCGCCGGCGATGTCGAACTTGCCCGCCAACTCTTCGCGCGCGCCGTGGCCTTGAACCCTAGCTACGGGGACGCTCTAAATGGTCTGGGAGTCATTTCGATGGACCAAGGCAGACTGGACGAAGCTCAAAGGTATTTGGCGGCCGCCGCTCAGACGGACCCGTATTCCTTGAGCGTCCACCTGAGCCTTGGAATCCTATATTCTCGAAAAGGTGACTTCAGGCAAGCCGAGGCAGAATTCCGCCGCGCCTCAGAGCTCGCCCCAAGGAGCGAGGCGCCCTTTATGAGCCTCGCGGGGTTGTACGAGCAACAGGGAAGGCAACCCGAAGCGCTGGAGATGTACGAAAGGGCTGTGCAGGTCCACCCCAGTTCCTCCACGGCGCTCTTTCGACTGGGTGTGCTCGCCTTGAAGATGGGGAACGTCATGAAGGCCACGGGCGCACTCGAGGAAGCTGAACGACTCCAACCCAGCTCACCCTTGGTTCATACCCAGCTCGGCTTGGCATATCGGGCCGCCGGAAGGCTCCAAGACGCCCGCAATGAACTCGAAACCAGCTTGCGGCTGACGCCCGACGATGCAACTACTAAGCAGGCCCTTCGAGAGCTCAAATGATGATGCTTAACCGAACCAGGTAGGAGCGGTGGTGAAAAACGCTCCTTGGGCTCGCGCCCGCGGACCCACGCTGTATAATCAGGCGACCGGAGAGGAGCCGGCAAGCGCGTGCCAGTGGTCGACGAGCCGAGTCGCGGGGGTGGCACATTGCTCCTTCAAGGGGTTGGACAGCTAGGGCGTCGCCCGCCGGTCGTTGCCGCCCTGCTGGCGCTTGTCGTCTTCGCGGTTTACGGGAGGGCGCTTCGATTCGGATTTGTTGCCGACGATGTAGGGCAAATCCTGCAGAATCCCTTCGTCCTGAACCCCTACCTCTGGGCCAAGAACTTCACAAGCCCGGTCTGGGCCTTCGAGGGTATCCACAGCAACTTCTATCGCCCGCTTCAATTTGCCGCTTACTGGCTACTCTACCAACTCGCCGGGCCCAATCCCGCAGTCTTTCACTTGATCCAACTTATGATCTACGCGGGCACGGCGTGGCTCGTCTACCGGCTGGGTCAGTCGTTGTGCGGGGACGACGTCGCGGCGCTGGCGGGGGCGCTCCTCTGGGTGCTTCACCCCCAGCACGTCGAGGCGGCGGCCTGGGCCGCTGCGCTTCCCGACGTCGGTTACGGCTTCCTCTACCTCCTCGCCTTCCTCCTGTTTATACGAGCCGAGAAGGCCTCGCCGCCGCGCTCCGCCGCCCATGCCTGGCCTGCCCTGGCGCTGTTCATTGGGCTGCTTTTCAAGGAAGCCGCCATCAGTTTTCCGGTCATGCTCGTGGCTTTCTGGTTTTTTGAAGATCGCCGTGAAGAGTTGTGGCTGCGCATGGTTCGTCTGGTGCCCTACGGAGTCGCCATCGGCGTCTACCTTGTCATCCGCAGCCGCGTGGTCGGCCTGCCCACCAACAATCCCCTGCATCTGTCGGGCTTGCCGCACGTCCTGGGTGTGGGCCTGGGTCTGCTCGGGCAGCACGCACGGCTTTTCGTGACATCTTCCGGCCTCACCATCTTCCGCACTTTTGATCTGCCAGCCAGCCTGCGCTCGCCCTGGCCCTGGCTGACACTGCTCGTGTTGCTGGGGGCAGTGCTGCTGCGGCGCCGAGATCGCGTCCTGGGTTTCCTGCTGGTTTGGTGGCTGGTAGCGTTGCTGCCTTGCCTGGATTTCCGCATGCTCAGTACGCCGTTGGTGGCTGACCGCTTTTCCTACATCCCTTCTGTCGGGCTTTGTCTGGCCATCGCCTATCTGCTCCTGGTGCGGCTGCCGGCCTACGCGCCGAACTGGGGGCGGGCGCGCTTAGCAGGTCCAGCCTTCGTTGTGTTAGTGAGTTTGTGGGCCGTCAAGACAGTCCAGACGATTCCGCATTGGAGCGGAGAAGAAGACTTGCTGCAAGATGGGATGAGCAAGGTTTCAAATTCGGCAGCGCTGCATGCTGCCCGAGCGGCCGATCTGGTTTACCGCTCCGGCGACCTGGACGGGGGGGCGCGCGAATACGAGATGGCCTTTGAACTGGACCAGCACAGTATTCGGCCCCTGAATAGTGTTTCGGGAGAAGCGCTTCTGGGACTGGGGAAGATCTCCGCAGCCCGCGGCCGGATGGAAGAGGCCATTGCCTATTATAAGCGGGCGACTCGCGCCGCCAGCCACAACAACGCGGCCTACGATGCCCTGGGTTCATTGTATTTTCCGCGTGGTGATTACGCCCGCGCCGCAGAGTATTTTTCCGAGGCGGTGAAAGCCAACCCGTATGATCTTGTGGCTCGTTTCTATTACGGCACTTGTCTGGCGGAGCTGGGGAAGTACCGGGAAGCGGTGGAGCAATTTCGCGCGGCGCGCGAGGTCGATCCCACGTACTGGCAGGCTTACGGAGCGGAGGCGCGCGCCCTGGAAGCCGCGGGCGACACCGCCGGGGCCGCTCGCGTGCGCGGCCTTATGCCGGTCGCGAAGTAAGCTCACGAAGGGCCCGCCGGGCGATAGACGCACCGATGGGGTATAATAATCCCGGGTGATGACGGGCTGTCCGTTGCGCGGGACGGGATCCGGGCGAACGCCTGAGGTCGTTGCATGGAACAGTTTCAGAGCAAACACGAAGAGAGCTTCATCATCTCGACCGTCGATCAGGTCTTCCAGTGGGCGAGGAAGTCCTCCCTGTGGCCGCTGACCTTCGGCCTGGCCTGTTGCGCCATTGAGATGATTGCCTCGACGACGTCGCGATTCGATATGGCGCGCTTTGGCGCGGAGGTCTTCCGCCCCAGCCCTCGCCAGGCGGACCTGATGATTGTCGCGGGCACGGTCACGCTGAAGATGGCGCCCGTCGTGAAGCGCATCTGGGAGCAGATGCCGGACCCGAAGTGGTGCATCTCCATGGGCGCCTGCTCGAGTGTCGGAGGACCGTTCAACACTTACGCTGTCCTGCAAGGCGTGGACAAGATTGTGCCCGTGGACGTCTACATCGTGGGCTGCCCGCCCCGCCCGGAGAATCTCTTCTACGGGCTTCTGAAATTGCAGGAAAAGATCGACAAGATGCATTTGAATGAACCGCCCACCCGGGTGCGCCTCG
>JAIQGH010000170.1 GCA_020072655.1 Terriglobia bacterium
GCCGCCGCGGCGATGCGTCCCTGGGCGACGGCTTCGATGTCGCGCTGCTGCGCAGCGGCTGCGAGGACGAGAGCGCGTGGCAACAGGAATTCTGCTGCCAGTTCGTCTCCACCGCCGAGAATTTCATTCCGCCGGACCTTCTCGCCTCCTGCCTCAGCGCGGAAGCAGGACTCGGGATCCGGGACTCGGGTCCGATTTCGGGACTCCGATGGAGTCCCTCGGACTCCGTAAATCGGAGACTCGCGACTCGGGAAAAGCGAAACTCGAAAATAGAAACTGGAAACTCGGCAGTCGAATCAAGTGAAGCGAGTTTCGAGTTTCCAGTTTCGAGTTTCGGAAGCCGAACTCCCGACACCCGACTCCCGACTCCCGAGTTCTTCCTGGGCATCGACATCGGCCGGCGGCACGACCGGACCGTGCTGTGGCTGGACGAGGTCCAGCCAGCGAAATTCGAAAATCGAAATTCGAAGCTCGAGTCGACCCCGTCGGTTTTCGATTTTCGAATTTCGAGTTTCGACACGTCAACCGGCAATCAGCAATCGTCAATCCTCAATTACTCCATCGCACGGGCCGTCCGCACGATGGACAACGTTCCCTTCGCCGAGCAACTCGCGGCGGCGCGCGAGTTGCTGTCGCTCACGGTAGCGGCGGGTTTACCCCACCAGAACGATGGCGGCATCACGCCGCCCCGACAGGGAGACGAACCGCTCATTCGCCGCGCGTGCATCGACGCCACGGGGATCGGCGCGCCGCTCGCCGAGGCGCTCGCCCGCGAGTTCGGGCCGCGCGTCGAGCCCGTCGTCTTCACCGCGGCGCTCAAGGAAGATTTGGCATTCCGCACCAAGCGGCGCCTGGAAGCGCGGCTGAGCCTGCTGCCCGATACGCGCGAAGTCCGGCGCGCCTTCAGCGCGGTCAAGAAATACGTGACCCCCAGCGGCAACCTGCGCTTCGACGCCGCGCGCACCGACGCCGGCCACGCTGACGAATTTTGGGCGAAGGCGCTCGCCGACCTGGCCGCCGATTCGGAAGCGCATCGCGTCGCGGCCGCTGCCGCCGACGGATTCCTTGCCGACGCCGCGCCGATCATCAACCCGTGGGCCTTTCGAGAAGTGGATTTGAACTGGAGTGGGGTCGGATGGAATTAGGAAATTGGTGCTGGGTTCTAGGCTCTGGGGCTGGGACATTCGGCCTTTGTCCAGTACCCAGAACCCAGCACCCAGAACCCAGTACCCAGCACCTAGCCCCCATCACCTGGAGTTGATAGGAGACTCGGACCAGTCGAAATTTCCTGGGCGCAACGTGACGCTGCCACCCCCGCCGACTCTGGCAGGATGACGAACGCCGCCAATCCAAAATCCTCAATCGAAAATCCAAAATCGCAGGTCGGCCTCACCGGCACGCCCATCTTTGGCGGCTTTCTCAGCGATTTCGGGGAATACAACTCGCAACTCGAAGGGCTGGCCGCCGTTCGCACCTACGAAAAGATGCGGCGCTCGGACGCGCAGGTGGCCGCAACCCTGCTGGCCTGCGAGCTGCCGATTCGCGCCGCGAGCTGGGACGTGCGGCCGGCGAGCGACGATCCCGAGGACCGCGCCATCGCCGGCTTCGTCCGCGAAAACCTGTTCGGCGGGCTCGAATACGTCTCGCCCTCGGGCGTCAAGACCACGCAGTGCTGGGACGACGTGCTGCGCAACGCCCTGCTCATGCTCACCTTCGGCGCGGCCGCGCACGAGGAAATCTACGCCGTCGACGGCGCCATGGTGCGCCTGGCCAGGCTCGCGCCGCGCCTGCCCCTCACCTTCTACCGCTGGATCACCGACAGCGACGGCGAAACGCTGCTGGCGCTCAACCAGTATGGCTATCGCAACGCCAGCTTTGAGAGCGTGGCGATTCCCACCGACCGCCTGGCGGTTTTCACCTTCAATCAGGAAGGTTCGAACTTCTTCGGCCGCTCGATGCTTCGCCCCGCCTACATGCACTGGTACATCAAGCACCAGCTCTACCGCATCGACGCCATCGCCGGCGAGCGCAACGGCCTGGGCGTGCCCACCATCGAGCAGGGCCCCGACAGCTCGCGCGAGGACCGCCAGGCCGCGGCGCAGTGGGTGCAACAGCTCGCCGCGCATGAGAAGACCGGCGTGTCACTGCCCAATGGCTGGAAGTTCTCGCTCAAGGGCGTGGAAGGCAACGTCCGCGATCTTTATAACTCCATACAACATCACAATATTGAAATATCCCGAACGGCGCTTGCCTTTTTCATGAACCTGGGGCTGGGCGCGCGGGCGGGCGGCAACCGCTCGCTGGGCGAGTCGCAGGCGGATTTCTTTTTCCTCGCCGTGCAGGCCACGGCCGACCACCTGGCGCGCCTTCTCAGCGTGACCTCCGTGAAGCGGCTCGTCGATTACAACTGGGAAGGCGTGGGGCGCTACCCCACGGTCGTCGTCTCCAACCTGCGCGCCCGACGCTTCGATCAGGTGCTCGACCTGCTGGTGCGCCTCGCGCAAACCGGCGTCGTGGCGCCTTACCCCGAGCTCACGCAGTTCATCACGCGCGAACTGGGATTGCCGCAAAGGCAGGATGCAGGATTCGGGAGTCAGGGTTCAGGAGACGAGGGACTAGAGGCGGGGGAGTAAAGAATTTTGGCTTTTAGATTTTGGATTTTGGATTGGCCCCCGACGCGTTGTGAATTGCCGAATTTGACCTCTTGCCATGGAGCTTTGAATTAGAGGAGAAAACGTGCTGTCACAAATCGAAAATCCAAAATCTAAAATCCCAAATATCCCCGAGTGCCGAGTCGCGAGCCCCGATCTTCCCCGGTTCATCATCACGCTCAGCGCCGACGCCACGGATGGTCTGATCCGCGTCCCGCTCGCCATTACTGGCCGGTGGATGCGCGAGAAGACGGAGTTCGCCATTTCGCGTGAGGACCTGGAATCCATTGTGCGCAATTTCCGCGAGCGCCAGAACGGCGAAATCAACGTTGATTACGACCACGCGAGCGAAATGCCGGAAGTGGCGGCCGGCGGCCCCGTCCCAAGCGCGGGGAGAATTGTCAAGCTGGACGCGCCGGAGGCGGCGAACGGAAGTAGGGAGTCGGCAGTAGGGAGTCGGAAAGAGGACGCCTCCCGATTTCCGACTCCCAATTCCCGTTTTCTTCTCTACGGCTGGTACGAACCCACCGCCCGGGCCCGCGAGCTGCTCCGCAACCGCGAGTACCGCTTCATCTCGCCGGCCATCGAGTGGGGCGCGCGCTCGAAGCGCACCGGCAGGCCGCAAGGCACCACGCTCACTTCCGTCGCGCTCACCAACCGGCCGTTTCTCGAGGAATTGCCGCAAATCCGGCTGTCGGACCCGGCATTCCAACCAGTCGAAGAAAACGAAATTCGAAACTCGAAACTCGAAAATCGAAATCCGAAAATCGAAAAGCGAAAATCGAAAGCTGAAAACCGACCTGCAAGTGTCGGTCTTCCGATTTCGAGTTTCGATTTTCGTCTTTCCAAAACAGGAGGTTCCATGAAGCACGTAACGCTCTCCCTGCGCGAAGGGAAGATCCACATCGCGCACGAGGAATTGCCGGACGAGTTCTATTTCGACGCTGACGATCTCGCCAGCGTCGGGGCGCCGATCGCCCGGGGCGAAGCGCTCGCACGCGGGTCCACGGCGGCGCTCTCGGAATCCGCGGTGGTCAATTACGCGCAGGCGCGGGCGCTGCTTTCGGAAGCCGAGGCGCAGGGAAAATTCCTTCCCGCCGCCGAGGTCTTCCACGCCCAGGCCGAGCACGAGCTCGACGAAGCCGTGCGCGCCGGCAAGATCCTCCCCCGCCAGCGCGACGACTGGCGGAAGATCGCGCTCAGCGATCTGCCGACTTTTCGCAAGCTGATGAGCGCGCAGAAGCCCGTCGTGCCGCTCGCGCCGGTGGGCTTCGCCGGCACGCCGCCCGCCGATGTCCAGGTGCAGGTCAAATTCCTGGCCGAGCAGCGGATGCGCGAGAAGCAGATCAGCTTCGGCCAGGCCCTGAGCGACATCGGCCGCGAACAGCCCGACCTCGTGCAGCAGTACCGCAAGGCCGTGAGCGGCAACGAGTAAGAAAAGGGACTAGGGATTGGGGATTAGGGGTTAGCAGCAGATCTTCCCTAATCCCTAACCCCTGACCCCTAACCCCTATTGTTTTGGAGGAGCAATGCCAGGAGCAACCTACGTTCTCGACAAGACCTACCGGGTGACGGAAGCGGCGGGGATCACCAAGTACCGCGCCGTCGTCCCCGGCACCGCCGACACCGACGTCAAGCTGCCCACGGCCGCCAACCAGCTCTCGCGCGGCATCACGCAGGAAGCGCAGCCCAAGGTGAACGAAAACGTCGTGGTGCGCAAGTACGGCATCTCGCGCGCTTACGCGAAGGGCGCGGTCACCAAGGGCGATTACGTCGAGATCGGCGACGCGGCCGGCACGCTGCGCAAGGCGGACCTCGCGACCGTGCCCGGCGCGGCCACGCTGCATCACGTGCTGGGCATCGCGGAGACCTCCGCGAATGACGGCGAGATCTTCTTCGTGTTCCTCTCGCCCAACCCGGTCGTGATGCCCGTGAGCTGATTGACCCATTGAGCCATTGATTCATTGAGTCATTGAGCCGGCCGAGGGCAATGGTTCAATCAACAAATGAATCAATGAATCAATTTTCTGCGGGTTGGTCCCGTGCCGTCAGCGGCCGGGGCACATCGACCCGCTGGCCGACGAGCGGCCTGCTGACAGGCCTCCGCGTTGTAGCGCCGGGCTTGGGCCCGGCAAGTGCCCCGATGGATCAGGGCGCTGCGACCCGCGCGCGGAGCGCTCCCGGCCCGGCGGCATCTAGTAGGGGCACGCCATGGCGTGCCCCCACGAGGGAGATGTCCCCATGCCTGATATTTCTGCAGTGCATATTGACCAAGCGCTGACGGAGGTTTCCATCGCCTACCGCAACCTGCAATACGTTGCGGACGCGATCTTCCCCGTCGTCCCGGTGACCAAGCAATCCAACAAGTATTTCATCTATTCCAAGGACAACTTCCGCACCCTCGACGATGCCCGGCGCCCGGGGGCGCGGGCCAATGAGATCGAGTGGACGCTTTCCACCGACACCTACTACTGCGAAGGCCACGCGCTCGCCCAGGCGATTCCCGACGAGCTGCGCGCCAACGCCGACCAGGCCATTGACGTGGATGTGGACACCACGGAAATGCTCACCGACCTCGTCTATCTGCAGCGCGAGGTCCTGGTCGCTTCCAAGGCCTCCGACCCCGCGGTCATCACGCAGTCGGCCACGCTCTCGGGGACCGGCCAGTGGTCCGACTACACGAATTCCGATCCCATTCAGGCCATCGAGGATCAGAAGCCGACGGTCCTAAAGCAGGTCGGACATTTGCCGAACTCGCTGCTGGTGAGTTACCCCGTCTTCAAGGCCCTGCGCAATCACCCCAAGATCATCGATCGCTTCAAGTACTCGCAGGTCGGCGTCGTGCAGCCGGACCACCTGAAGTCGGTGTTCAACGTGGACAACCTCTACGTGGCCTCGGCGATCCGCAACACCGCGAACGAGGGCGCCGCCGACTCGCTCGATTACATCTGGGGCAAGAACGCGCTGCTCTTTTATCGGCCTCCGGTGCCGGGCCGGCGCACGGTGTCGCTGGGCTATCAGTTCACCCTGGCGTTCGGCGCGAATAACGGCGGCTTCTTCGTCAAGCGCTACCGCGATGAGGGGCGCACCGCCGACATCATCGAGGTGCAGCTCTACTT
>JAIQGH010000171.1 GCA_020072655.1 Terriglobia bacterium
GTTGACGATGATCATCTTTGTTTTGGGGGTGATCATCTTCTCGACTGCGTCGGTGGTGACTACGAACCCCTCATCCTCGCGGGTGTCGAGCATCACCACCTTGCCGCCTGCGTAGTTGACGATATCCATGAACGAAACCCAGTAAGGGACCGGCAGGATGACCTCGTCACCATGATTGATCGTGGCCATGACGGCTTCGAAGATCGCCTGCTTGCCGCCCACCGTCACCAGACACTCGTCCGGGGTGTAGTCGGAGCCGAGATCCTTCGCGTGGCGTTCGACGATTGCCTGCTTCAGCTCCCGCGTTCCCCCCGTGGGAGTGTATTTGGTGAAGTTCGCATCAAGGGCCGCCACAGCGGCTTTCTTGATGTTGTCGGGAGTTGGGAAGTCGGGCTCACCGGCGCCGAAATCCACCACCTTGATACCGCTGGCCTTCATCTTGTCCGCCTTGGCCATGACCGCCATGGTGGACGATACGGAAATGCGCGAAATACGTTCTGAAAATTGCATATGAGTTAACCTCGTGAGTTATTTTGGGAAAACTTTCTGACGAAGTCGTTCTTCCACCACCGGGGGCACCAGGTCTTTCACGGACCCGCCGTGCTGGAAAATCTCTTTGACCAAACGCGAGCTGATGTGCCCGTAAGCTTCCGCCGGAGTCAAGAAGACGGTCTCGATGCTCGGCTCCAGTTGGCGGTTCATGAGGGCCATCTGCAGCTCGTATTCGTAATCCGAAAAAGCGCGGATGCCGCGCAGGATGGCGCGGGCGTTCTTGCGCCGGACATAGTCCACCAGCAGGCCGCTGAAGGTGTCAATCGAGACGTTGGCCATCCCCGCCGTGGCCGCGCGCAGCATGGCGACACGTTCCTCGAGGGAGAAAAGGGGTTGCTTCTCGATATTCGTCAAGATCGCCACGATGAGCCTGTCGAAAAGCCGGCTGCCTCGCTCGATCAGGTCCAGATGACCGTGAGTGAGCGGATCAAATGATCCGGGATAGATGGCCAGTATTCCGGACATGTTTTTGATCGGGACAACCTTACGCCAGGCGTGGGTTGCGAATAGCTATTCTAGCGTTCGATTTCGAGGGTTGTAAACCGGAATTCTCCCCGCGGAGAGGGCGGGGCGCAAACGGAAATTATCTCAACACGCCGGGTTGAGCCTCGGAGGCCCAATACTCAGTGCACTGCCTCTCAAATAGGTCTACAGATGTAGCGCCGCCCTTTAGCGCGGCATGCCGGGCTGAAGCCCGGCGCTACTCGAGCGTCTGTTTTACGCCAGCGCGCCCAGGCAACTGGAGCCGGTGCCCGCGGTGCAGCCGTAGCAATGCGTCCCGGTGCGAATCTCGCGCCGTGCGAGCAGGAAAGCGTCGAAGTCGCGAAGGTGGTTGGGGAGGCCGTGGTTGACGGGCATCTCCAACATCTGGTTGAAGTCGCAGTCGTAAAGCGTCCCGTCCCAGCCCACGCTGACCAGGCTGCGGCACATCAGCCCCTCGACCGTCGTGGGATTGAACTTCTCAAGCAGCAGCTCCATGTAGCGCTCGTAGTTCCCGTGCCGCGTCAGATCGAGCAGGAACCGGCTGATGGGCATATTCGTGAGCGTGTACAGATGGTTGAAGACGACCCCGTAATTCTCGCCGAGCTGCTTCCGGTAATCGGCTTCCAGCAGCTCCTGCGGCGGCGGCAGCGAAGGCCCGAGAGGGTTGTAGACGAGATTGAGCACTCTTCCCGTTCCCGGCTGGCCGTAGCCCAATCGGTTGAGCCATTGCAGCGCTTCGATGCTCTTTGCGAACACGCCTTTGCCGCGCTGCGCTTCGACGTTCTTTTCCGTGTAGCAGGGAAGTGAGGCGGTCACTTCCACCCCGTGCTCGCGCAGGAACTCCGGCAGGTACTGCTTGCCTTCCACAAAGAACACGGTGAGGTTCGAGCGGTCAATGACGCGCCGGCCCAAGGCTCGCCCTTCCGTGACCAGGTAGTCGAAATGGGGATTGAGTTCGGGCGCGCCCCCGGTGATGTCCACGGCGGGGATGTCGTACCGCCGCAGGACGTCGATCACAAGTTCTGCCGTCTCGCGCCTCATGATTTCGGTCCGCGTCGGCCCGGCATCGACGTGACAGTGACGGCAGGTCTGATTGCAGAGCTTGCCGACATTCACCTGCAGCGTCTCAATGCCCGCCGCCCGTAAGGGCCATTGGCCGATCTGAACGAGCTTTTCTTCGAAGGCAAGCATGCGCGTTGTCCTGCGGCAACAAAACCCACCTTGTGCCTGCATCCATTTAATGCCGGATGTGGCCCAACAGGGCGCATTGGAGCGGCACCGCGTCATTCTACTCCGCTCCGCCCAGGCCACGAAAGTCTTTGTTGCACCAGGCGATCGGTCGGTTTCCAAAAATGGCGTCATACGTCCCAGTGGATCATTTCCGGCGTGCGTTGACTTGCTGATACACGCGGCGTATGCTGCCGCCATTCACACGTAGCCCACATCCTACGGTGAGGCCAGTACCGCATGGTCGGCCAGACCGTTTCCCACTACCGCATCTTGGAGAAACTCGGTGGCGGCGGCATGGGTGTCGTGTACAAGGCAGAGGACACCCAGCTCGGCCGCTCGGTGGCGCTCAAGTTTCTGCCTGAAGAACTGGCGCAGGACCACAAATTCCTCGAACGCTTCCGCCGCGAGGCGCGCGCCGCCTCGGCGCTGAATCATCCCGGCGTCTGCACGATCTACGAAATCGGCGAGCAGGAAGGTCGGCCCTTTATCGCCATGGAATGTCTGGAGGGCCAGACGCTGCGGCAACACCTCGGCGCCCAGGCGCTCGTGACCACGCACGGCCAGGCGAAGATTCTCGATTTCGGGCTGGCGAAACTGGCGGGACTCGGGACTCGGGGTTCGGGACTCGGAAAGGAAGCAGAGATCACTGCGGAGGCCGGGGGCGAGGAGTCGCTCACCAGCACTGGGATGGCGGTGGGCACGTTCCAATACATGTCGCCCGAGCAAGTGCTCGCCAAGGAGGTGGACGCGCGCTCCGACCTCTTCAGCTTCGGCCTGGTGCTTTACGAGATGGCCGCTGGGCAGCGCGCCTTTGCGGACGGCTCACCCGGCTCCCTCTTTGATGCCATCCTGCACCAGGCGCCGACCTCTCCCGTGCGGCTGAATCCTGACTGCCCGGCGGAGCTGGAACGCATTATCAACAAGGCAATCGCGAAAGACCCAAGTTCGCGTTACCAGACAGCCTCGGAACTCAAAGCCGACCTGCAGCGGCTGAAGAGCGAGACAGCGGGGGCAACAGGGATAGGGCTTGCCCTGCTCTGGCGGGCGCGGCAAGCGGCGGCCCTACCGAGGCGTTGGCTGCTGGCACTGGGCCTCGGCGCGCTGGTTGCCTGCCTCGCTGTGCTCGTCGGGCGGAACGTCGGCGGCCTGCGCGACCGGCTGCTGCCCGGAGCCGCGGCACCCCGCATCCAGTCGCTGGCCGTGCTGCCGCTGGCGAACCTGTCCGGCGATCCGCAGCAGGAATACTTTGCCGACGGGATGACCGAAGAGCTGATTACGAACTTGGCCAAGATCAGCGCCCTGAAAGTCATTTCACGCACCTCGGTGATGCAGTACAAGGGCACCAAGAAGCCTTTGCCGCAGATCGCCAAGGAATTGAACGTGGATGGAATCATTGAAGGCTCGGTGGTGCGCGAGGGCGGTCAAGTGCGCATCACCGCGCAGCTCATTCAAGCCTCCACCGACCAGCACCTCTGGGCGGAGAGCTACCAGCGCGACCTGCGTGGCGTGCTGGCCTTGCAGGGTGAAATCGCCAGCGCCATTGCTGACAAAGTCCGAGCCGCCGTCTCGCCCACCGAGCGGTCACACCTCGCAAGTGCTCGCACCGTCAACCCCGAGGCCTACGATGCCTATCTCAAGGGAATGCAGCACTGGTACAAACTCGCCCCACAGGATATGGACACCGCGCTCGAATACTTCGAGCTGGCGCTGAAGAAAGACCCGAATTACGCCCCCGCTTACGCGGGCATTGCCTTGGTCTGGGGCGGGCGTCAGCACATGGGGTATACGGCACCGCGTGAGGCGGGTCCGAAGATGGAGGCGGCCGCTCTGAAGGCCGTAGAGTTGGATAACACACTCGCCCAAGCTCATTACTCATTGGCTTGGGTTAACTTTTACTCCAAATGGGACTGGGCTGGCGCCGAAGTGGAGTTCAAAAGGGCCATCGAACTGAATCCCAACTATCCGGATGCCCGGGCACTTTACTCGAATTACCTGGTAATCATGAAACGTCCGGAGGAAGGGATGGCGCAGATTCAGCGAGCCCTGGAGTTGGACCCGTTCAACGCCATGTTCCAGGGCTGGCATGCTGCGGACTTGGCGCTCGCAGGCCGGTATGATGAGGCCATCGTACAGTTCCGCAAGGCGCTCAGAGCGTCCCCAGACCTTGCGTTCGCGCACTGGATGCTCTCAGATATCGCCTTCAGTAAGGCCATGTATGAAGAGTCTTTGGCAGAGATTAAAGCGACTTACGCCTCCATCGGGGACCGTGAGGTCGAAGAAGCCTTGACGCAGGGGTACGCGCAATCGGGCTACCGGGGCGCGATGAGGCGCGCGGCGGACATACTGGCAGCGCGCGGTCGCAAGACTTATGTGCTCCCAACTGACGTTGCGGCGCTGTATGTATGGGCCGGGGAAAAAGCCCAAGCCCTCGAATGGCTGGAGAAAGGCTTCGAGGTGCGCGATCCGGGCCTGCCCTCTATGCTCAACGGGGACCCGACTTTCGAGACCCTCCGCGCCGACCCGCGCTTTCAGGACCTCCTGCGCCGGATGAATTTCCCGCCGTGAAGCTGTCGAACCTGTCACGCCGCCTAGACCTACATAGAGAATGAAAAGCGTAGCGCGGTTTGCTTACCCAGCTCACTTGGCCGAATTGTTGGCCTTTCGAAAATTCACCACTCCCCTGCGGCGAGAGTGGATCACGGAGGACGGCACTCACAACGTCAGTGCTAGGGCCAGCCCTCCGGCGAAGCTCGTCCCGGCGAAGTTCACAATTCCGTTCGTGACCAGGCCGCGTTGTTCGACGGTAGCGCCCAGCAAGCTGTCGAGGAGGTTTCCGGTGAACGCGGCGGCAAGGGCAATCGTCGCGCCGCCGATCCCGCACAGGCCCAGGCTGTATCCCAGCCCCGCCACCAGCGCCGAAGCCAGCAGACCTGCCAGGGTTCCGCCCGCGCTGATTCCGCCGTCCACGCCGGCGGGGACGGGTCGCAGGGTCGTGATGAGATAGGCGCGCTCGGAAATCCATTGGCCGATCTCGCTCGAAACCGTATCGCCAGCCGCCTCGGCAAAGGCTGCAACCAACGCGACGAGGAAGGCCTTTTCGTGATGGCTCGTTATCACTAAAATCGAGAAGAATGCTCCCGCCAGCGTGTTGGCCAGCGCTTCGCGCCAGCCCCGTGCGCCTCCGCGCCTTTCGGCCACACCGCGCCGAGCCTTGGCCGCATAGCCCATGCGCGTCGCCATCGAGCCGAGCAGGAAGAAGGCGAAGAGGATGAGAAAGCTCTTGTATCCGTAGCCGAGATACACCGCCGTGCCGAGCACCATCCCCGCCGCCGCTCCCGAGCGGCTGACCGTCTTCAAAACCAGGGCGAGCGTTGCGAAGCAAGCATTGACGATCAGCGCTAAGATGATCCGCCGGCCGAGATAGGGCCAGTTGCTGGCGAGCGCGGTGCGCTCCATTAAATAGGCACAGAAGATGAACGCGCCGGTAACGAGCGGCACCGAGACATTGTCGTCCAGTTGGATCGGAACAGTTTCGACCAGCGCTCCCACGAGCGCGCCCGCTGCCGAAACCATCCAGACTTTGTCGCCGGGGATTCCCGGCGCGACCCAGCGCGTGAGGACATAGGCGCCAACTGTTCCGGCCGCGACGAATCCTGCAAAACCCGTCCAGGTCTTGCGCCGATTCCAGGGCAGCGTTGGCCCGCGCAGCGCTTCCCCTGAGACGCTCGCCATGCCATCGCCTAGCGCCATGATGGCCCAGGCCGCCGCGGCGACGTGCAGATGATGCCGATAGAGAAGAATCAGCACCACAACTGAAATGGGGTAGAGGGCGACTCCCGTCCCCATGCCTGCCGCCGCATCACGTCGGAGGCTCTGGCGTGAATCTCCTGATAGCTGCGGCAGGAGAAAGACGTTGAAGAGTAGCACCAGCACCGCGCAGCCCGCCGCTTGAACCCAGGGCAGAATAGGGAAGAGAAACGCCAAGACGAGCATCGAGATGTGGACGATCTTCCGCGGCGCAAACAGCGGAGGTCGTTGAGCGGCGTTCGCGGCGGCGACGGGCATGGGTTACGTGTTCTCGGTCACTGGTCCTTTGTGCGAGGCCCGGCCTTACTGGCGGGTTGTAACGAGGCGAACCATGGTCTATCTTTTCGCGCCTCGCGCGAGGCGGACTTTGCGCGCAAGATTCGGATAGATTGCGACTCCGCGATGGCTTAGGCTGCTGATATGGGCGAGGCATTGGCTGGGCGGGAAGAGCAGCAAGGGATCGCGGGAATTATGGGGGGAGCATTGACGGGGCAGGGACCTAGACCGTGGAAGTCACGCTGGAGTGAGGAAACCGCGTTCTGGCGTGGAGTGCTGGCGCGCGACCGGCGGCTAGACGGTGCCTTCGTCTTCGCCGTGCGCTCGACGGGGATTTACTGCCGGCCGTCTTGCCCGGCGCGGCGCCCGACGCGAAGACAGGTCGTATTCTTCCCGCTGCCCGAGGCGGCGGAGCGCGCGGGATTCCGGCCGTGTCGGCGTTGCCGGCCGGAGGAGGCGGCGGCGCGCGATCCTCAGGCTGACTTGGTCCGGCGCGTGTGCCTCTGGATCGAGACGAGCGGCGATGCGCCGGTTTCTCTCCAAGACCTTGCCGGAGAGGCGGGTGTGAGCTCTTCGCATCTTCAGCGGACCTTCAAGCGGCTGATGGGGATTTCGCCGCGCGAGTACGCCGCAGCGCGCCGCCTCCAGGGGCTGAAAGTGCGCCTGCGGGAAGGTCAAGGCGTCACGCGCGCGTTGTACGAGGCGGGTTACGGGTCGAGCAGCCGGCTCTATGAGCGCTCCTCGGCACAGCTCGGGATGACGCCGGCAAGCTATCGAAAGGGAGGACGTGGAATGGACATAGGTTACACGATTGTGGACTCGCCGCTCGGGCGGATGCTGGTGGGAGCGACGCGGCGGGGGGTCTGCGCCGTCAGCCTTGGCGAGGCGGACGCCGTGCTCGAGGCGGCGCTCGTCGCCGAGTATCCCCACGCCGAGATCCATCGCGATGATACCGGCTTCGCTCCCTGGGTGCGGGCCATCCAGAAGCACCTCGACGGCTTCGAGGCGCGGCTGAACCTGTCCTTGGACCTCCAGGCGACGGCTTTCCAGCGCCGCGTCTGGAAGGAACTCCAACGCATCCCTTACGGGCGGACTCGGACCTATCGGGAAGTCGCGTGCGCCATGGGCCAGCCCAAGGCCGTGCGGGCCGTCGCTCGCGCTTGCGCCACCAATCCCGTCTCGATTGTCGTTCCCTGCCACCGCGTCATCCGCGGCGACGGTTCCCTCGCCGGCTATCGCTGGGGATTGAGCCGCAAACAGGCATTGATCGAAGCTGAGAGAAAGCGTAGGGGAGAGCGGCGAGCCTCAGCCGAGCGCTAATGCGGCTCGGAGCCGAGTGCGTCAGAGTAGCATCGGAACTTCTACCGAAAAGAAGCCCTCGACGTCGTCCCATGAAAGCGGGGCGAGCATGTCCGGCATGGGGTCCTGGCGTGCATCCTCAAAATAGGTAAGCGATTTGAGCAAGTGCACGCGGCTATAGCTGACCTGGCGAAACTTCCCCTCGAAGTTCTTGACGAGTCGCGATAACCCATACAATTGGGCGACGGCGTAAAGATCAATGAAATCCCGCCTCGTCCCGCGGCTCCCGAGGGCGCTGATTTTCATGCACGCAATATCGCGAGGGTCAGCAACTTTGACTTCCTGAAACGCTTCTGCGGCGAAGAGCAATGGGTAGGAATACCTCAGAAAGCTGACTCTGGCCCCCTCGAGACTCACGTGCAGTGTTCCCTCTGCTTTTTCCAGTACGTGGAGGGCTGTGCACTCCCGAAGCCTGTCGATAGCGCGATCGACATCAAACGACTCCTCGGTGAAGAAGTCAAGATCCCTCGAACGGCGGTGCCCGAGGTGAAGGGCAAGGCCCGTCCCGCCTGCGAGGTAGAAGGCCGTGAGCAGCGAGGTTCGATTCAAATCCCGCAGCACGCGAACTGTTTCCTCGCTGATAACTTCTGCGTGCCAAAGCCTCTCGCCCTGAGGCATGCGACGATCGCCTCCCCAATAGATGCCTTGCAGTTCGACTTAGGAGAGCGCGGCCACCTCGCTCGGAGGAATACGATACACCAACGCCCAGAAGTTTGCCGAGCGGCGCGACAGCCGGCGTTCAGTTCGCACCACGTCGCGGATCTGGGCTTCCGAAAAGGTTTGCCTCATCCAGGCCACAGCACCTTCGTCGCCGAATTCCAGGAGCCGCCCGATGGTGTAGCGAGGGTAGGAAACCGGGTCGAATGTCTCTAAGTTGACGTCCCAGAAGAATGCTGTGATCTCTTTCGGAATCATATAGTTACATTATGATTTGAAGGCCGGAAATTGTCAAATGTGGCCGCAAGGTGTAGGGACACCCCGCAGTAGTTCATGGGGGCCGTGGTCGCCGGTCCGGGTCCTTCGGGTTGCGTTCACAGCCCCGAGCGAAGCTGTAGCGCCGGGCTTCAGCCCGGCATTCGTGAAATCAACAACATGCGGCCGTCAAGGGCGGCGCCACTTCGGCGAACCACAGGTCTTCACACAGACTTGGAAGTCCCGCCTTACTTCGGCGGGTTCTCAGCGGCAGGGGGCGAGGGAGGTTTCTCCGCCGGTGGCTCGGAGGGTTTCTCCGCGGGTAGCTCGACGGGTTTCTCTCCAGCTTGCCCGGAAGGCGTCTCCACAGGTGCGGGAGGCAACTCCTTCGCGCGCGGCGTCACGTGTGTGAGCTGGGCGGTGTAGTAGCCAAAAAACGGCTTCTCGGGAGGGGCGACCCGGACTGTTTCTGTCAACTCGCCGACATCGGTGTGTTTTAGCGCGCGGCGGAAAAGCCAACCGAGTGGCAGTTCCTCGCCGCCTTCGGGATTCAGGTAGACGTTGGCCGTTTCAACCGTCACGTGATAGCGCGTGATGAAGCCCTTATCGGAGAAGACATGCAACCGGAATCCCGTGCCCGCAGGGTCCGGGCTGAGGATGCCCATCCAGGTCTCATCCGTCTCCGGGACGTTATTCGTCGCGGCAAGCTGCACGTGCTCGCGAAATACCATGAAGCGCTTCTCGAGATCGTAAGAAACGGTCATGTGAATGGTGCCTGGCGGGCTGCCCTCGGTGGTTTTGCCCTCCCATTCGCCGACCAGCCAATCGAGCGTGCTGTAGTCGGCCTTGGGCGGAAGGGGAATGCGGTGAACCACCGGAGGCTTGTCCTTGGCCGCTGCGGAAGCGGCTCCCGCCAGGCACAGCAGAATCAGGAAGGCTGATCGCATGTCAGAATCCCTGCTCTTCCTTGTGGATATCCGAACGATTTCCAGGTGCGACGGGCCTCGCGGGCGAGCCGCCGGGATGGCCGTCGCGGACGAATCCCAGGTGCGTGCGCTGGTGATAGAAAACGCGCGCTCCTGCCAGCCGCGATCGTTCGAGCAACTCAGCGAGTTCTTCGCCCGAGTACGCGGCCCGGACAGAATCCACGAAAAGCTTCTTCATCAAGCCAGAGTAATGCCTCCCATACCAGCCGACATGGAAGGGAAAGGTCAGCCGTCCGGGCCGGCGCAGGTCGCGCGCGAGGACGAGGCCGTCGGGCTTTGCCACGCGCGTCATTTCGTTGATCACCGTCACCGGGTCGGCCAAATGGTGCAGCACCGAATTCGAGAGGACCACGTCGAAAAACCCGTCGGGAAAACACAGCCGGTTTCCATCCCCGACCAGGAAGAACGACCGGGCCTCGAGCCCTTGCTCGGCCGCCGCCCGACGCGCCGCGCGAATCATGTTTAACGAGCAATCCACGCCGACCACCCGCAGGCCGGGCAGACGACGCGCGATTTTGAGCGGGATCTGTCCCGGGCCCGTCCCGAGGTCGAGCAGCCAGCCGCTTGCCCGGCCCAGCGAGAGCACGTGCTCGACCAGCGTATTGTCAATGGCGTCCAGATAAGCCTGGGCGGCCGCCGAGGCGTAGGCGTCGACGTCCTCAGCGTCGTGCATCACTTCCGGCTCAGGCCTGCGGGGCAGCGTCAGCCAACTCATCACGATGCTCTAATTATAACGAAAGAGTGCCCGCAAGGTGGAGGAAGAGGCAGCCCCACAGCTTCTGTGGCCAAGTAGGCCAGAGCGGCTTCGGCGACTTAGGCCGAGGCGGAAGTGCTCTCGGAAACCAGCCCCTGGTCGCGAATCATGTGCACCAGCAGCCGCAGCATGTCGGTGGTTGAGACGATGCCCACCAGTTCGCCGTTCTCGACCACGGGCAGACAACCAAAGCGGCGAGTGTAGAGGAGGTTGGCGGCCTCATAGACCGGCTGATCCGGCCGGACCGTGACGGGCTCGCGGGTCATCGCCCGCGTGACCGGAGTCGTCTCCAGAAGCCGGTTGTATTCCTCCGGGCTGACGCCGCCCAACAAGGAAGGGCCGTACTGCCGGACATCGTGCTCCGTCACCACGCCCACCACTTGCCGGCCGTGCAGCACGGGCAGATGCCGGAAAGACGAGCGGAGGAAGACCATCCGCGCGTCCAAAAGCGTGTCGGTCTCCTGGAGGGCGGTCACTTCGGTGGTCATGAAATCTCGCACTAACATGGGCCTCATCCCCTTCTCTCCTCGCGACCTTCGCCGGGCTCAAGGCTCTTCGCTGCGAGGGCGTGTTTTGACGGACCAGCGGTCGGGCGGGAAAGTGATTTCCCAGAATCCGTCCTCATCCAGGATTTCAAAGCCCAGTTCGACGCCCTGGGGCGTGACCTCACCGGAACGCCAGGCGACTCGGGCATGCGCCGACCGGTCTCGGTCGCGGACGCGGATTTCCAGCGTGTCCCCGACCTGAAAGTTCTGCTTCGAGCGGACCATCGCCCCGTGTTGGCTGACGGTGATGGTTTCCACCGTCTCCCACTCGGTCTCCGGGGACTCACCGACCACGTTGATAATCAGGGGAACGCGCAAGAGAATACGCGTGCTGCGGCGGCGTGGAGCCGCCTTCTCCTCTTGAGGCGTTTCCGTCTTCATAGGGCCGACCGGCAGGAAAAAACTGGCTCGATTCGCCCGCGGTCCAGCGCATCATACCATAAAGCAGCCGACCGCGGCGGGACGGTCGAATCTGTGCCCCCATGGCGGCCGCGCGGGAAACGCCGCGGCGGTTTTATCCTGCCGCTTCGCGCGCCTTCCGGACGTTGGCGACGTCGCCCATGACGATCAGCACGTCGCCCGATCGGAGCAGGGTGTCGCCTTGGGGATTGTAGGCTGTCGTGCCGGAAGCGTCGCGCACGGCCAGAGCGAGCAGTTCAAACTTCCGATGGATCTCCGAATCGCGAAGCGTCTTCCCCGCCCAGGGCGAAGATTCGCCGACCGCGATCTCCTCCACGCGCAGGGTCTTGGATTTCTCCCTCAGCATCAAGTCGAGGAAGCCGACCACGTGCGGCCGGATGAGTTCCGAGGCCATGCGCATGCCGCCGATCATGTTGGGGGAGACGGCGCTGGACGCCCCCGCCCGGACCATCTTCTCCCCCATGCGCGCGTCGGTGCAGCGCGCGATGATGCGCGCCGTGGGGTTCATCTGGCGCGCCGTGACGGTGACCATCAGGTTGTCTTTGTCGTCGGGCAGGACGATGGCCAGTCCCTGGGCGCGTGCGATGCCCGCCTGTTCCAGCACGTCCTCGTCGGCGGCCTCGCCCTTCAGGACCGGGAATTCGCCCAGGTGTTGGAGCCGCGCCAGCCGCTCCTCGTCGTGATCGATCACGACAAACGAATGGCCCGTCTTGAGGAGTTCCTGCGCCGCGTGATAAGCGGTCTCACCCGCGCCGCAGATGATGAAGTGATTCTGCATCTCACGAATCTGTTTCAGCATCTTGCGTCTCCGAAAAA
>JAIQGH010000172.1 GCA_020072655.1 Terriglobia bacterium
GCCACAGGTTTGAGGGGAAATCGGTCGAAGAGATCCTCCAGCCGGAAAAGTACCCGGATCATGAAGATCGCGATCACTCCCATCACCACCCCCATCAGCGCAAAGAGCCAGAGTTCCTGCATGCTCTTCAGGGCAAAGGCGGGCGTCGGGAACAGCGGCGCCCAACCGCGAAAATGCACGGCGACGGCGGTGGCTACAGCCGAAGAAATCGCTACGGGAATAAAGGACCGGGCCCGAAATTCAAAAAGTAGAAGCTCGATCGCCACTAGAACGCCGGCGAAAGGAGCCACGAAGGTTGCCGCCATCCCGGCGGCCGCGCCCGCCGCCAGCAGGACGCGGCGCTGATACGGTGTGAGGTGAACGAGCTGTCCGAAGATTGACCCGAAGGCCGCGCCCGTCTGGATGATTGGTCCTTCCGCTCCGAAGGGGCCGCCGGTGCCGATGGCGAAGGCGGTGGCGAGCGGTTTCAGGATGCCGACGCGCATCCGCACGCGGCTCTTGCCCACCAGGACCGCTTCCATCGCCTCGGGGATGCCGTGACCCTTGAGCGTCGGCTCCCAGAAGTGAATCATGATGCCCACCAGCAACCCGCCCAGGGGAGGAATCAGGATGACCCAGGCGCCAAGATGATGATGGACCGGGTAGGTGATGGCGAAGGACCACGTCCCATAGAAAAAGATGTTGGTGAACAGATAGATAAGTTCCAGCAATCCCTGCGCGACCAAGCCTGCGATGAATCCCACGACAAGGGCGTAGACGGAAAGCCTAACCACATTCGGTTCGAGGGCGACGCCGAACTCGCGGGCTCGTCTCGGTGGAACCTGTTGGGCTGGCGGGGCACTACGCACGTCCGACACGGCCACCTCCTCGTAAGGGGCGCGGGGTCCGGGGAGCGTTCTGCGAAATCCTTAGGAGGCCGGCTTGGAACCGCTTGAGCTCGGCCCGGTGAAGCTCGCTAAGCTTGCGCAGCACCCGCTCGCCGCGCGCTGTTAGATCAACTCGCACGAAGCGGTGATCCTTGGAACTGTGTTCTTTGCGGACGAGCCCGCGTCGCTCGGCCCTTTGAATAAGGCTCACGACGGCGTTGTGTCGCTCCTGGAGGAATTCCGCGAGTTCTGAGACGTTCGCCCAGCCACGCCCCGTGAAGCCGGCAATACCCAGCAGCAGTTGGTGCTGCAACGGAGTGACGCCGTGGGCGCGCGCCGCCCGCTCGCTGAAGCGCAGGAACGTGCGGAGGCGATAGCGAAGTTGCGCCAACCGGTGAGTGAGCGCCGGGAAGGCCTTGGTTGATTCGAGCGAGGATTTTCTCCGCATGCCTCCACAATTATATCACATTGTGACATGCCTGAAACGGAGGCATCGGGGAGGAGGGACTGCCGGGTTGCCAGGAGCCTTCAGAACGGCCGCTCGGCAGGCCTGTGGGCGTCGGGAAAGCTGTTGACAAGGAGCGGGGAGTTCATCGAAGATATAAGTTTGCATACAGTTAGAGGGGACGGAGAGTGGAGTGGGGACTTATTTTGCCAAAGCGCGGCGGGGAAAGATTCGTTGGCGAATCCTCGACGCGGAGGGATGGGTGCTGGGACGACTGGCTTCCCAAGTGGCGCAAGTGCTGATGGGGAAGACCTCCCCGGATTACACGCCCCATGAGGATCATCGCGACGGCGTCATCGTCATCAACGCCGAAAAGATCCGCCTGACCGGCAAGAAACTCGATGACAAGGTTTACCGCCATTACACCGGGTATCCGGGAGGACTCAGGGAGATCAGCGCCCGGCAGTACTTGGCGGCCAAGCCGGATCGCCTGGTGCGGGACGCCATTCGCGGTATGCTCCCCAAGACCTCTCTGGGGGAACGCCTGGCGGGCCGACTGAAGGTTTATGCTGGGCCGCAGCACCCGCACGGCGCGCAGAATCCGGAGCCGCTCTCCTTCCGCCGGTAATCCCGCATCCCGGTTCGTGGGGAGCGGGCAGACCTTCAAAGGAGCCTTAGTGAACGAACAAGTTCAATACCGGGCCACAGGCCGGCGAAAGACTTCCGTGGCGCGAGTGATTCTGCGCCCCGGCGGCGGCAGGATCGTGGTGAACGGGAGACCCTTCGATCAGTATTTTGTCTCCGAGGCCTTGCGCTCGGAAGTGCAGCAACCCCTCGCCCTGACCGAGCAGGCGGGGAAATTCGATATTCTGATCAACGCCTGCGGCGGTGGTATCCACGGCCAGGTCGGTGCGGTGCGACTGGGCATTGCGCGCGCTTTGATCGTCTTCAACCCCGAGTTCCGCCCGCGCCTTCGCCAAGGGGGATTCCTGACCCGCGACCCCCGCGCCAAGGAGCGCAAGAAGTACGGGCAGAAGGGCGCGCGGAAACGGTTCCAGTTCTCGAAGCGTTAAAAGAACGGTGACGAGTGACAGGTTGGTAGAAGCACCATCTTCACGCTCGTCACTCTTCACTGCCCTGAGGAGGATTTTTGTCGAACATTACGATGAAGGAATTCCTGGAGGCTGGCGTCCACTTCGGCCACCAGACGCGCCGCTGGAACCCCAAGATGAAGGAGTACATTTACGGGGAGCGGAACGGCATCTACATCATCGACCTTCAGAAGACCCTCAAACTCTTCAAGGAAGCCGCCAAATTCGTCTCCGACCTCGCCGCAGAGGGGAAGACCCTCCTGTTTGTGGGTACCAAACGGCAAGCGCAGGAGGCGATCGCCGAGGAGGCGACGCGCTGCGCAATGTACTATGTTAACCATCGCTGGCTGGGCGGCCTGCTGACCAACAATGCCACGATCCAGAAATCCATCCAGCGGCTCAAAGAGTTGGAAGAAATGAGCCGCGACGGCCGTTACGACCTGCTGCCCAAGAAGGAAGTGCAGCACCTGGAGCGCGAGCGCAAGCATCTGGACCAGAACCTGGCAGGCATCAAGGACATGCCGGGCCTGCCGGACGCGATCTTTGTGGTCGATTCCAGTAAGGAAGACATCGCGGTCAAGGAGGCAGCCAAGCTGGGCATCCCGGTCGCGGGAATCGTGGATACGAACTGCGATCCCGATCTGATCGATTATGTGATTCCCGGCAACGACGATGCATTGCGCGCTATCCGGCTGTTCACCTCGCGCATCGCCGACGCCGTGCTGGAGGGGAGGGCCGCGGCTTTGGAAAAGCGCCTCGAGGAAGAGAAGCTGGCCGCAGAACGCGCGGCGGAGGAGTTGGAGGCGGCGCGCCAGGCTGCTGCGTTGTCTCCTGAAGAGATCGCGGCTGCGGGAGAATACCCCCAGGAGTTCGTGGAAGCGCAGGAAGGTGTTTCGGACGCGGTCATCCAAGCGGAGGAAGCGGCCGATGGCCGCGTGCGCGTCCCCAAACTGAAACGCCGGCCGGGAGAGCCGAGGTCCAGCGGGCGCGGCCGGGACGCCGGCGAGGACGCTTCTACCACCGATACAACCTAGACGGCCTGGCTTGGGAGTAAGGCTTGCGGGGCTGGCGGCAAGAGTCGCCGGTCTGCCTTTTCGTGTGGGGAGGACAGCGGACGGAATGAGCATTTCCCCGGATTTGGTGAAGAAGCTGCGCGAAATGAGCGGTGCGCCCGTGATGGAGTGCAAGCGGGCGCTCGAGGAGGCCCAAGGCGATCTGGAGAAGGCCTTCACGGTTTTGCGCAAACGCGGCCAGGCCAGCGCCGCGAAGAAGGCCGGACGCGCCGCCAACGAGGGCTTGGTGGGCGCTTACATTCACGCCGGAGGGAAGCTGGGCGTGCTGGTCGAGGTCAATTGCGAGAGCGACTTCGTCGCACGCCACGAGGAGTTCCAGCAGTTGGTCCATGATCTGGCGATGCAGATCTGCGCCACGGACCCGCGCTTCATTCGCAAGGAAGAGGTCGGCGCGGAAATCCTGGAACGCGAGCGGGAGATCTTGCGCGTTCAGGCGGCCGCATCCGGCAAGCCCGAGGCCGTGCTCGCCCGCATCGTGGAGGGGAAGCTGGAGAAGTTCTACGAGGACAATTGCCTCTACGAGCAGCACTTCATCAAGGACCTTACGGGCAGCATGACGGTCCGCGAGCTGATCAACTCCAAAATCGCCAAGTTCGGCGAGAATATCACCGTGCGGCGGTTCGCGCGCTTCAAGGTTGGCGAAGGCTTAGCCAAGCCGGCCGCCGAGAGCCCCGTCGCCGCGTGACTCCGTCGCCCCGATGAACTTCATCGGGACGGAACCCGGCAGATCGAGAACGCCACTCCGCTGCTATGAGCGAACCCGCCTACCGCCGCATTCTCCTGAAGCTGAGCGGGGAAGCCTTGATGGGGGGCCAGGGTTTCGGCGTCGACCCGGCCGTGGCCAACCGCCTCGCGCAGGAAATCCACGAAGTTCACGAGCTGGGTGTCGAGGTCGCCATCGTCATCGGAGGGGGAAACTTCATCCGCGGTGTGGCGGCTTCGGCCCACGGCATCGAGCGCGTGGTGGCCGACCACATGGGGATGCTGGCCACCGTCATCAACGCCCTCGCCTTGCAGGACGCGCTCGAAAAGCTGGGCTCGCAGACGCGCGTGGTGACCGCCGTCGAAATGCGCGAGATCGCGGAGCCCTTCATCCGCCGCCGCGTCGTCCGCCACCTCGAGAAAGGCCGCGTCGTGGTGCTGGCGGGGGGCACGGGCAGCCCTTTCTTTTCGACGGATACCGCGGCGGCCCTGCGGGCCATGGAAATCAAGGCGGAAGTCATCCTCAAAGCCACCAAGGTGGATGGCGTTTACGACGCCGATCCGATCAAGGTCCCTGGCGCCAAGATGTACGACCAGATCACTTACCTCGACGTGCTCTCGCGCGGGCTGGCCGTCATGGATACGACGGCGATCTCGATGTGCATGGACAACCGTCTGCCCATCGTGGTGTTCAACCTCAACGTCCCCGGCAACCTGCTACGCGTCGTAAAAGGCGAGAAGGTGGGTTCCCTCGTCGCCCCGTGAACCGCTGGGAAAGGAGCGGGTCGGATGAAAGAGACCATTGCCCAAGCGAAAGACCGCATGGGGAAAGCCTTGGAAGACTTCCGGCACGAATTGGCGGGGCTGCGCACCGGGCGGGCCTCCACGTCATTACTTGAGCATATTAAAGTTGAGTATTATGGCTCTCCAACTCCCCTGAACCAGGTGGCCACTCTGGGGGTTCCGGAGCCGTCCCTGCTGACCGTCCAACCCTGGGACCCCAGCCTCCTCGGCACGATTGACAAGGCGATTCGCGCCTCGGACCTGGGGCTCAATCCGGTCAATGACGGCAAGATCCTGCGCGTGCCGATCCCGCCGCTCACCGAGGAGCGTCGCAAGGAACTGGTGAAGCACCTCCACAAGGTGCTCGAGAACCACCGCACCGCGGTGCGCAATATCCGGCGCGACTCGAACGAGGCCTTCAAACATCTGCTCAAGGACGAGAAGATGTCCGAGGACGACGAGAAGCGCGCGCTGGAAGAAGTCCAGAAGCTGACCGATGAGTTTATCGGCAAGCTGGAATCGCAAGCCGCCAGCAAGGAAAAAGAGATTTTGGAAATGCGGTAACCCCCCCGACTCTTCCTCTCCCTTCAGGATTCCAAGTCCCGGCCCGTTGCGGCGGAGCCTATGCCGCCTCCTGAATTTCTCGCGCCGCGCGGTGGCCGGACTCCAGGGCACCTTGCATCCAGCGCATCCAGATGGAGGTGTGGTCCCCGGCAAAATGGACTCGCCCTTCCGGCCGCGCGAGATGCGGAAGAAACGAAGTCATCTGGCCC
>JAIQGH010000023.1 GCA_020072655.1 Terriglobia bacterium
TTGACCTGGAGGCCGTGATAGGTCGAGGCCGCAATCGATTTATTGAGGTAGGCCCCTGGGCCGGCCGCGAAGGCGTTGTTGTTGACCGCATTGAAGGGCAACACCCCTAGTTCATATCCGTACCATAGGTTGGCGAATTGAAGCGTCGAGGATGTTGGAGAATCCACGCAGCCGTATGCGTTGTTGGGATCCTTGCAGTATGCTTCCAGTTGGGCAAGCAACCCGGGCTGCGGAGGGTTGCCGTCAACTTCGCGGAATAGCCGCGTCCCCTTCACACCCACATAGTTCACTTCCAGATTCAGAGAATTCGTCAGTTGGCGCTGAATTCCAAAGTTCCAATTCTGACTGTACGGGGTGTGAAAGTTGGGATCAAAGAGGATCGGCTCGATGATCGACAGGTCAGGCACCACGGGAGACGAGGAAACAGTGGCCGGTACGGCCAGGCCGGTCAACGGCTGGAGAGGATAATCAAAGAAGGTTCCCGTGAAGGGTGGATTTCCACTAGCGTTGCCGAAGAGATTCCCGTAAGCCCGGTCATGGAAGATGCCGTACCCCGCCCGGACGGAAGTCTTGCCATTCTTGAAGGGATCCCAGGCCAGACCCACCCGGGGCTCAAAATTCCGGTACTCGTTGTTATAGAATGGACGGCCGGCGCCCGGTCCCGTGATTTCAAAGGTGAAAGGAGCGAAGCCACTGGGATCCACGAAGAGATTGGACTGAAGGTTGTGGACCTCAAATGGCACACCGTAATACTCCCACCGCAAGCCGTAATTAAAGGTTAAGTTCGGCCGGATTTTCCAGGCATCCTGGCCATACAATGCCCACTCTCTTTGACGATACCCACGCAAGTCGTTGCCGGTGCGGGTCCCCTGCGTGTTAAAGAACTGGGCCTGGTACTGAGTGTCAACGAACCCCAGAAGCGTGGCCACCTCATCTTCCAGTTGGGTATCATCCAGGAGCGCCGCGGGCAGACCTTGCAGGGATGCTGCACCGAAGTAGTAGAAGGGGTGAAACGTGAGGGAAGTGCGCGAATAGAAGGCGCTGAAGGTATTGGAGTAAACGTCGCGAAACTCCATCCCGAACTTCAGCGAATGAGCGCCACGAACCCAGGAGAGGCTTTCCAAGACCTGGTACGTACCCGTAAAGCGCGCTTGGCTGTTCGTATCCCCAAGACTGATGCATCCAAAGGCCGTCGGACCAGTGAGGGAGTAATCGGGGCCGCGGCCGAAATCGTCGACGCCGCCAGAGCTATCGAAGACATTGGTTCCGGAGCAGTCAAACGGCAGGTGGGTCCGGTTGCCGCCGAAGCGAAGATCGTTCACAAGGTTGGGCCGCAGGACTGAGGTCAGATTCAACGACAGATTCTGCGTGCGCTGCCTCGTCGAAATCGCACCCAAGTCCCCCGGCAAAAAATCCGTGTGGAAGGGATTAGGATCATGGAAGCGGCTGAAGGCGTAGCGCGCGCTCAGCCTGTGCGTGTCGCTGAAGTGGTGGTCGATTTTCGTTGTAAAGGTGTCCTGGGTCGATCGGGATGAACTGGGGAAGAAAAAGAGGCCGGTGGCGTTGTCCACGGCCGGCCCGTTCGGCAACGGGTAAAGAGCGAAGATCTTCTGGATAGTCGGGTCGAGGGGCAACCCGAGGCCGTTGTTGGGCGAGTCGGCCGCGCTCACGTCAATCGGGACAATATCGCCCGTCTCCGGATTGGTCGCGTTAAACTTTCCGGTCCGGAAATCCGCGTTGGGCACCATGCTGGTGTTGGTGAGCGTGGTAACAAACCGCTGGCCTTCGTAGTTTGCGAACCAAAAGGTCTTGTCCTTGCGGAGGGGGCCGCCCGCCGAGCCGCCCAGGATATTGCGAACGTAGGGGTTCTTGGGTGTGTCCGGGAGGTGATTGAAGAAGTCGCGGGCGCCCAGCGCGTCGTAGCGCCCGAACCAGTACGCCGTGCCATGCACCCGGTTCGTGCCGCTCTTGGTGACGACATCAATGATCGCCCCGTTGTTGCGTCCGTACTCCGCGCCGAAGTTGTTCGTGATCACGCGGAATTCCTGAGTGGAATCGGGGTTGAGCGGGTTCAGGCCGCTAGCGATTCCGGGGACGTCGGTGTCGTTGTTATCCACACCGTCCAGCAGGAAATTGTTATTCTTCTCGCGCATTCCATTGGCCGAGAAACCTCCCAACCGGGTATCGCTTTGGATTACCCCCGGGCTGAGAAGCACCAGCGAATACGGATCGCGCGTGATGAGGGGCAGGTCGAGGATGCGGCGCTGATCCACAAGATTGCTGACCTGGGAGCTTTCCAGCTCGATGGGCGCCACGGCCCGGCCGCTGATTTCCACGCTCTGGGCGATGGGGCCGACCTCCAGCGAAACGTTCAAGGTCAGCACTTGCCCCACGGTCAAGGTGATATTGGTGAAGCGTACGACCTTGAAGCCCGACTTCTCGACCCTGACGTCGTAGTTTCCGGGCGGCTCCTCAACTCGATACACGCCAGCGGCGTTCGTGGCCACCTTGCGGTCGATTCCTGTAGAGATATTATGAACTGTAATATTTGAGCCAGGAATAACAGACCCGGTGGGGTCGGTCACCGTGCCCGTCACCGCAGCGGTCTGCGCCCCGAGTATGCCTGGAAACACAACCGCTGGCAGCAGAATCGCGAACAAAAAGTAGACGACGCTCAAGATGAGTGATTTCAAAGCTGGCTGGCTATGCATCAGACCTCCTCGGCACCTTCACTCCCCCTGAATGCCGACGAGCAACCACGCCGGCATACTGCGCTCCGCCGCCCCCCATGGCAAGTCTCTGCACCCTACGCCCTAAAGGGTGGCATTTAGGATAGTTCAATCGTCTAGCCGGGTTTCCCGCACACTCAGACACCCGTGCCTACCCCCAAGCCGCATCGCGGGCAATTGCCTCGCCAAACACGGAGCCATTCCCAGGTTATTTCTTGCATTGTGATAGGAAGGCTCCGGCGCGCCAGTGCTTAGGTCACTTCCAAATACTGTAGAGGGCTTACAAAAATACAGAGCGATGTCTCAAGGTATCCATGCTGTGGCAACGTCATGTATTTCTCTATGTTTCCATGAGAGAGATTGACAAACTGCCACAAAGATCGTCGGGAAACGGCCATTCTGTCGCTTTTGTCGATCGTCGTCTCGGAATGGAATCAGTCAAATTGGGCCTCCGGCGAAACGCCCGAACGCGGGCTCACGCCAGAAACTAGCGAGAACCCGCGGGGCGAGCCGGTTTCAAAGTCCAGGCCTGGAGCTTGGCCAGCTGCATCACCTTAGGGGCGTGAAAGCCCGACGGAAAGATCACCCAATTCCACAGTTGGGGAGAATCGGCGGCCACGTACTGTTCGGCAGCCAGATGCGCTGGCGCGACCGCGACCTTTTCTGGAGGCTCGGCCCGGACCAAAAGACGCGTCGCCACCTGGGCAAGAGCCCCCAAATAGCTTTCCGGTGGAACCGGAGTGCTCCCAAGCCAGACCACGCTGGGGATTTGATTTCGCTTCTCCAGGTAATCCTCGACATCCAGCACGGTGCGGCCAAACGCGCTCCAAGCCACCTCGTAGGGCCGGCCGGCGTCTGCAGTCCTCTCTTGATTTCCCATAGCGCCGCCCAAAACCTGTCCCGGCCTGGTCGGCAGGGCGGCCTCTCCCGCGGGTGGGCCAAGGCCCGATGCGGCAGCGTCCTCGAAGGTTGAGGCCGGGCCATACGGCGTGCCATCGAGGAGGAGCGGCCGAGGCGATTTACTGACGACGCCAGCAAGGTAGCGGTTCAACAAGTAAAAGACCTCGCTCGCCGTCAGGTTGTAGTCGTCGTGAACCTGGAACGACACTTCGGCGTCAACCTGTTTGGCGATCTCGGCAAGTTCCTCAGTTGAGAACGTCCGCCGCTGCGCCGTGTCCCGAAAAAGCCGCAGTGCTTGCGACGCGGTGATGAATTCAACCTGCGGAAACGACTTCATGTAGGTAACGAGATCTTGGAAATACCGAAGGGCCTTCTCACTCTCCTCCGGACTCTTAGTGGGCGGACTCTGCCACTCGGCGGGAGCCGGGTTTGCGCCGTGCGCAAAGTTGACGGCGTCCCAGAATTCCTTGTGGATGAATTCGCAGGGATGGAAGTACAGGCTGATGATGCCGCCCTCGCGCTTTGCGGTCATCCGCAGGTAGAATTCCTGGAACCGGGCTCGGGCGTCGGCCAGACCATCCCAGCCCGCGTCGGTATCCGGGCGGAGTTTGCTTCCCTCCGTGGTGTTGAAGATATTCAACAGGCCGCCGTACCAGAAGGGCTTGCCGTTCAGCCCGACTTGCTTGCCCTCGGCGAGATAGACCTTCACACCCCAGTCCTTGAGCGCCGCGAAAGCCTCCGGCGCCCAGGAGCTTCCCGGCTGGCCGTAGCTGATAGGCGTCTGACCGAAGATGCGACGGACATCGTCGTAACCGGAGCGCTCGCGCCGCGTGAATTCCTCCACTCCGTCGCTCCAGTCGAGCGGCGCTTCGTACTCGGCGGGCGTCGGATGCTGGCTGTGCGTGTTCGAGTGGTAGCCGATCTCGTGCTGGGCGAGCGCGCCAATCACGTCGCTGCGACCGCGCCGCTCCAGCACGCGAGCCTTCTCGCCCACCACCTTGAAAGTGGCTCTGATGCCCTGCTGGGTCAGGAAGCCGGCGAGACGCTTGGCCGCATCGTCACTTTGCGGGAGAATGTAGTCCTCCGTATCAAAATAGAGGATCACGTAGACTCGTCCCGGACTCGGGTTCACCACTTGCGCGCGCGCCGCCGGCGCAAAGCAAGTCAGGAGCGTGCCGTAGGCGACCATCCCTGCGAACAACCTGATTATCATTGATGGAACCTTGGGGCGACGAGCGCTTCGAAAGTCTTCAACCGGCGCGGCATCTGAGCAGGCGATGTTAACACCAAGCGGGAACACGATAAAGCGCGGTACTGCATTGGGCTGGATTTCCGTGATAGGTCGTTTTGCTGGAAACTGTGGCGGGAGGGGCGGGTGCGGGGGGTTGCTCTACGTGCCGGCTTAGATATCTGCGGGGTCCCGAACACCGCAGGGGTTCAACGAGAATAGCCGGGGGCAGCGCCCCTGGAAGAGCCCGGACCGCCCCGATTGCCGGAATCCTGGAGGGGTTCAATCTACGTTGTGGGATTCGACCCCTTCAGGGTCGAGGAAATCAAGCCCTGACGCATGCGATCCGTGGGTTTCACCCACGGCTATTTGTATTGTTCCCCTTCGGGGAACTTCCAGCGGCGAACAGGTAGGGGCAATTCCTGGATTGCGGCAAAAGCCCACGACGAGGAAGGGCGCTCGTCGTGGCTACCACTCGGCTAGCGAGCCGCCTCTTCCATCATTTTGAGGATGACGTCTTCGACTTCCTTGGCGACGGCGCGCAGGGCAGGCGTCGCAAAGAGGTCGATGAGTGACGTAGGGCGGAGGGTGGCGAGCGTAATGCCTCCGCCGTCTCCGTACATAGAAATCCGGCAGGGCAAAGCCGTGGAAATCTCGGGGTTAGCTTCCAGGACCTTCTTGGCCTGGTGTGGATTGCAGACTTCGTAGACCAGGCAATCGCGATCGAACTCGACGCCTTTCTCGAGCATCTTCGCCTTCAAGTCGTGGACAGCGAGCACGCCGAAATTGTATTTCTGAGCCGCCGTTTCGAGCGCCGCGGCAACGACCTGCAGGCTCTTGCTGGTTCGGATTTTGTAGAGCATGAGCGTCACCCTCCGGTTCAGGCCGCCGACGCTTCGCGAAAGTCCGCAAACGGCTGCGGCAAGGCTTCCGGAAGCAGGCTCTCGATCTGCAACCGCCAGTCGGCGAGGGCGGCCTTGGGATCGTCGCGCAACTCCCAGTAGTGCAGTCCTAGGAGGATGTTACCGCCAGGGGCTTCCATAAGGAAAGTGTCATGCACGATTTTCCAGCGACAGTCGCTGTAAAGCCGGGTGAGCTTCCAGAAAGTCGCGGCGTAGGTTTCCAGGCGATCGCAGGTTTGCTGGGCCAGGCGCCCGGCGGCGTCGGTAAGCGAACGCCCCTCGAAGACCATGGCGGCCGCCTGGGCGAGCACATTCGCGTAGTCCAGGAGACCCCCGCGACGGAAAAGCGCCAGCGGGGCGTTGAACTCCATCAGGACTCCCGAGCCATCCAGCCGGTCGAGGATCGAGGCCTCGAGGTAGGCGAGGTCCACAAAGACCGCCGCGTTCGTCTTCCCGGCAATGATGTCCTCGCCATACGAGCCCAGCCAGTGGCGAAAGTCGTCTTCAAGCGGAAGCTCGTATTGGGCCATCTTTTCGAGGGCGAGCCGGACGGGGCGGGCCATCTCGGGCACTTGCCGGAAGGCGATGCGCAGATCGGCTTCCAGCGCCTCGCGTTTGGCGGCCAAATGGCAACTGGGCGGAGCGACGACAGCGTGCACGCCCGTCTCGATCTCACCATGGGTGACGCGCCGGGTGGCGTAACTCAGATCGAGCAGGCCCATCCAGCGCTCGCGAATCTGGACGCTGGGCGTGCGAGGCAGAGGGCGAATTGGCGGTTCTTGCGGCATTCTACTGCATGACGCGTCCTGCATGGAGGCTGCCACAATGCTTGCGACCGCCATGCCGTCACATCGAACTAATTACATATTAATCAGCAGAATGCGCGCGCGCCCGGCCTGAGCGTTGGCGCCCCACGACACACGGACAATCCGACCGTGAGGAAAACCGCGCAAAGCGCACACGACTGCGTCGAGGTCGCGGCAGCACCATGCCCTTCAATCCTGCGCAACACTAAAGCTCTGCTTGATGGATTGCAAACCGGCACATGCCTGACCACAGACGAGGAACCTAGCAGGTCCCTGAAAGAGGGGGAGCGGCGGCTTTAGGCCGCCAAGCCCGAACTGCAAGCCTTGAGCTTGTGGCGACGTAAAGTCGCCGCTACCTCGCCGCCATGGCTTTTTTGAGCAGCCTATTTGCCACGTTGAGGATGAACTTTCCGTTCAGCGCAGCTCGAGGCTGCTGAGCATGGCGTCGAAGGTCGGCCGGTACGATTCGAACTCCGCTTGTGGGGCGATGAACAGAACGGCGACGATCCCGTCACGCCAGCGCACCGTCACCAGACGGTCGGTTTCCTTCTGCCCCTGAAGAGGCGAGTCGTTTTCGATGCGCGTGGAGAGCGCTGACCGGCCACGAATCCGCAGCCCTTTCTGGTCCACAACCCGCAGGTTAGGATTCGATTGGCGCATGGCGTTGAGCATTTCCTGCGTAGCGTCCACCAGGCCAAAGCCCTTTTTCGACGGAACGTACTTGCTGACGGCTGCACCGTACGCCTGCGCCCATTCGCCCTGCGCGACCGTCAGCACGCCCCCGGGCGGGGCCAGCGCGACGCTGTCCTGACCCGACTGCGCTTGCCAGTTGTCGGGATAGGCGATGGCAAACGAGTCGGCGCTGTACTTCGTGAGTCGCGAGGAAGGCGCGGGCGGCGGACTGATGGCCTTCGCCGCCGGCTGGGTGTCGGATTTCGCTTTGGGTGGGGCAGGTAGAGCCAGGGTCTCTTTCTTCGCGGCCTGGAATTCCGGAGAATCTCTCCGGCCCTGGTTCGGAGGCCCAAGCTGCGCGATCAACGCGTCCACTTTCTGGATGCGGTTTTCTGGATTGGGGTGGTCGGAGAAGAACTCGATCGTGCGCTGGGGATATTTCTTCTCGATGATCTCGAAGAACTGCGCCATCGCATGCGGGTCGTAGCCAGCGCGGTAAAGGATGTACGTGCCGACCTCATCGGCCTGCGATTCCGCGCTGCGGGAGTTCTTGAGCATCAGCGAGCCGACGCCGAGTCCGATGCCGGCTTGCGCGAGCTCTGCCGTCAGGCTCCCGCTTTGTCCAAGCACGCCGCCCAGGATGGCGAGCGGCATCTGCGCAAGCATCGCTTGCGAAGCCTGGTGAGTGCCGTGGCGCATGACCACGTGGCCCATTTCGTGCGCGACCACGCCCGCCACCTGCGCCTCGTCGTCAGCCGCTTCCAGCACGCCGCGATTGACGTAAATAAATCCGCCCGGCAACGCAAACGCGTTGATGTCCTGGCTATTCACAACCTTGAAGGTCCAGGGATAGTCGGTGTTGCCGGGAGCGAAGGCCACCAAACGATGCCCTAGGTCGTTGACGTAAGCCTCAATCCTGGCGTCTTTGACCAGCGGCAACTGTTTCTCAACCTCCGCCACATTCTCTTTCCCGATTTGGATGTCTTGGTCGTGGCTGAACAAGTTGAAGCCAGGCTTAAACTTGATTTCCTCGGCAGAAGCTGCCGGGGCGACGGCCAAGCACGCTACCGCCAGCGATATCAGGAGCCTCTCGCCTCTGCCGAGCTTATCCCGCCTCTTCATGGCCCCGCATTCCTTTCACATATCACTCGCCCGGAACTCAGATGGTTGGAAAGCCCCCCGCCGCCGCCCGGCGCAAACCACTACCGACTATTCTACTCTACCTGCAATCCTACCCCGTGCCTACACCGTCGCAAGCTGGGTTACACAGCGCGGGCTTACCAGTTCGTGATTGATCCATCGGGCCGGTGCAACATAGGAAGGGGCCGCGAGCGCTCAGTGATTTCAGCTACAAGCTGCAGCGGCTTGGGATCCAATGTGACGCCCAGGCCGGGCCGGCGGTTCGGCCAAAGCTTGCCGTTGCGGAAATCGTAGCACTCGGGCAAGTGCGGAGCCTTGGCAGTGCCGTCGCCGAGCATCTCCATCAGGACCGGACCCGAAAAAACCCCGCAGGCGTGCACTAGCGCGGCCTCGGAAAGCGGGCCAGTGAAGTGCGGGATCAGCCCCACGTAATGCGTCTCGCACATCGCCGCGATCTTCATGAATTCCGTGATGCCGCCGCAGTTGGGCACGCTGATGCGCGAGTAGTCGATGAGACGATTCTCGACCAGCTCGTTGATGTCCCAGCGCGCGCCGTACTGCTCGCCCACGGCGATGGGGACCTTGACCTGCTGGCGTAATTGGCGGTAAACGCCGGGGTTCTCCGAGCGAATCAAGTCTTCACAGAAATACGGTTCGAGGGGTTCGATCAGCGTGCTCAGGCGCACCGCGTCCGGGAAATCAAGCCGGGTGTGGTAGTCAATCGCCCAGTCCCCATCCTTGCCCACGCCCTCGCGGATCTCGACGCACTCCTCGTAGCTCTTGCGCACCATCTGGTGCGAATTGAAGGCCTCGTCGCCCGGCAGGTTCGCGACCCCATGACGAAACGCGCGGAAGCCCGCTTCCACGCAGGCACGCGCGGTTTCCTTCAGGCTGCCTTGGCGAGGGTACCCCGTCGAATAACACTCGACGTGGTCGCGCGAAAGCCCGCCCAGCAGTTCGTACACGGGCACGCCGAGCGCTTTGCCTTTGATGTCCCAAAGCGCCAAGTCAATCGCGCCCAGGGAATGCAACTTCTCGTGGCCGGGCGGGTAGAAATAGCCGCGAAACATCATCTGCCACAAGCGCTCGGTGCGGAACGGGTCCTCACCGATGATCATGGCCGCGCACTGCTCGATGGTGTCTCGCGAGCCGCCCTCGCCGATCCCCGTGATCCCCTGATCGGTCTCCACGGTCACGATGTGGAAACTCTGGTTGATCATCGGCCGCGTGCCGGGGTTGTGATAGAACCGCACGCGCGTGATCTTCATCGGGCTGGGCGAACTGGCGGGCGTGGCGCGCAGCGGCGCGTCCGCCGCCAGCGCGGCGCTGCCTAGCCCCAGGGACTTCAGAAACGACCGGCGTTTCACATTGCCTCCTTGGGTGTGACCTCAGCGGAAGGATCTGCTGTTGAAATGCAAGTCATAGTACAATCGGGACGAATACTGAGCAAGCGGTGCCCGTTCGGGCTCCAAGATTTGAGCATGGTGACGACATGAACCGAGCAAGGATTGAGGTTCCCTCGGAAGCTATCCGGGACTTCTGCCATCGGCATCACGTTCGCAGACTAGCATTCTTTGGCTCGGTTTTGCGCGAGGACTTCCGGGCTGACAGCGATGTGGATGTTCTGGTCGAATTCGAACCCGGCCACGTCCCTGGCCTGGCTTTCTTTGCCATGCAAGACGAACTCTCCCGTGTTCTGGGCCGTCAGGTGGACCTGAACACTCCACAATTCCTGAGCCCCTATATCCGGGGCGAAGCGCTGGCGGAAGCCGAGGAGCAGTATGCCGCCCCGTGATCCCGCAACACGGCTTCGCCACATACTGGACCACGCCAAAGAAGCCGTGGCGATGGCGGAAGGTAAGAGCCGGGCCGACCTGGACCGCGACCGCCAATTGAACCTGGCCTTGGTGCGCTTGCTGGAGATTATCGGCGAAGCGGCAAGCCATATCCCCGAGGAGATTAGAGCCTCACATCCGCATGTGCCGTGGGCACAGATCGTCAGCCTCCGAAATAGGCTTATCCACGGATATGACGCGGTGGATTTTGACGTACTCTGGAAAATCCTCAGCTCCGACCTGCCACCCTTGATCGCCGCGCTCGAAAAGGCGGCCCCGCCCCACCCCGGCGTGTGATGCGGGTTGACTCTCTTGGAATGCTGCCGGCGCGCGTCTCCGTGCGGCCGCGACACCTGTTGTCCATCCCTCAAGCCAGCTTCGCCGTCAGGGTAATCTCCGTCCCCGCCAGGGCCTTCGAGACCGGGCAGCCTTTCTTAGCGCCCTCGGCGTGCTCGTGAAAGGTCTTGGCATCGATGCCGGGGATTTGCGCCTCGGTCTCGAGTTCGATCTTCGTGATGCCGAACCCCTCTCCCACCTTTTCGAGATGGACTTTCGCCGTCGTATGGATTCGTGTCGGCGTGTATCCGGCCCGCCCCAACGCCGCCGAGAGCGCCATGGAGAAGCATCCGGCATGCGCCGCACCGATCAGTTCCTCCGGATTGGTCCCCGTTCCGCTCTCGAAACGCGACGCGAAAGAGTAGCGGCCTTCGTAGGCCCCGCTCCCCAGCTTCACCGTGCCCTGACCCTCGCGTAGATTCCCTTTCCATTCCGCTTCTGCTGATCGAACTGCCATGGTGATGTTCCTCCTTGAGTCGTTGAATTGTGCCCGACCTGAAAGGCTGCCCAAGACCTTGTTCTGTAGCGCCGGTCAGTGACCGCCGGGTAGGGGTCCGATCCGGATCGGACCCGCGGGAGGGCGAAGCCCTCCCCTACGTAATAACGATTCGCCGCTCATACAACGGCGCTACCGGCGTCGCAACCGGCGTTTTCAGCAACTGCCAAAGATTGAAATTAAATCTTAGCCCCGAGTGAGCCCATCCCCAAACACTTCTTTACCGCCGCACCACGCTCGCGCACCGAGTCTCTCTTCGATGCGCAACAAATCATTATACTTCGACACGCGCTCCGAACAAGTAGCGGCGGAGATTTTGGATAATGGGTCGGATTGGTCTTGTAGAGGCGAGTTTACCTCGTCCCGATGAAGTCCATCGGGACGGCATAAAGCCGCGTATACATCAAGAGGGGTTCAGTCAGCTGCCGGGGGGATCTTGGAGGCGCGGGGGAGAATCGAACTCCCGTATAAAGGTTTTGCAGACCTCTCCCTTACCACTCGGGTACCGCGCCTGAGAAACAGCGACGAGTGGCTAGTGACGGGTGACGAGCGGAAACATCGCAGGTTTTGCGGTTGGTCACTTGTCACTCGTCACTTGCCACTGCATTTTGGAGCGGGAGACGGGATTTGAACCCGCGACTTCGACCTTGGCAAGGTCGCACTCTACCACTGAGTTACTCCCGCTCGTCTGCCGCCTGTCGCCACTCCGCCGGGTCTTTGGTGATTATAGGAACCGCTCAGGACGCCTGTCAATAGCGCGCGCCCGAGCCTTTCGGAGGTTCCGTCCCCTCTCCGCTCGCCGCGAGCGGCGGCTTCAAGCCGGCACCGGGGCCAAGGCTTCGCGCAGGAATTTCGCCGACTCTTCCGGCGGCGTGGGGTTGATATAGAAGCCGGTCCCCCACTCGAAGCCCGCCACCTTGGTCAGCTTGGGCATGATCTCCAGGTGCCAGTGATAGTAATCGTTCGTCGCTTCGGGGATGGGAGACGTGTGGACGATATAGTTGTAGGCGGGCAAATCTAGAACCTTGTCGAGCCGACTCAGCATATCTTTGAGCATGATCGCCAGTTGCTCGAACTCGTGTTTTTGCGACTCCTCGAACGCCGACTGGTGGACTTTGGGCACGATCCACATCTCGAAGGGGAAGCGGGGCGCGTAGGGAGCCAGCGCAATGAAGTCCGAGTTCTCGGCGATCAGGCGCACACCGTCCTCCAGCTCCTGGCGGATAATGTCGCAGAAAATGCAGCGTTCCTTGAAGTTGTAATACTCCTTCGCGTTGTCCACTTCCTCGCGGACGCGCTTGGGAACGACCGGCAAGGCGATCAATTGGGAATGAGTGTGCTCCAACGAAGCCCCCGCGGCTTCTCCGTGGTTTTTGAAGATCAGGATGTACTTGAAGCGCCGGTCCTTCTTGAGGTCGAGGACGCGGTCGCGGAAGGCCCAGAGCACGTCTTCCACGGCGCGGGCCGGAAGACGCGCCAGTGTCATCTGGTGATCGGGGGTCTCGATGATGACTTCGTGCGCGCCGATGCCGTTCATCTTATCGTAGAGGCCCTCGCCCTGGCGGTTCAGGGTGCCCTCGATGCCGAGGGCCGGGAACTTGTTCGCCACCACGCGCAGTGACCAGCCGGGGACGTCGCGCTGGCCGCCATCCTTCCGGTAAGCGAGAATCTCGGGGGGAGTCTTCGATTCGTTTCCGGGGCAGAAAGGACAGAACCCGGAGCCGCGAATCTCCACCTTTTCACGTACAAAATCCGTGGGCCGCTTGGCGCGGTCAGTGGCGATAATGACCCATCGTCCAGTGATGGGGTCTTTTCTCAGTTCGGGCACGCCTCAACTCCTCACTTAGGGTGAAGGTCAGCTTTCTGGGGAATCGCTCAAACTTCTATTATCCGTCATTCTCCCGGCCCTGCCAAGACTGCCGGGATTCGGGATTGGGGGTTCGGGCCGACCGATTCGGTTCGTAAGTCTGAGGCCGGTCGTTCCCGAGTCGCGAGCCCCGGCCCTTTTCCGCGCTCTTTTAACGATCTCCAGTTACTTTACGACTTCAAACGTAAATTCGATCTGCTTTCCGCGCACGATGAAGCAGGGGTACAGCTCCCAAAAGCGGCGAAGCCGGTCGGAATGGTTGACCAGCCATTGAATCCCCAGCCATTTCCAGAGGCTCGCCATCTCGATGTGCAAGGCCCGCTGGCGCAATTCCACGCCCGTGTACCAATAGCGGTCCCGGTTGGTAGACCCGAAGAAGCCGAAGGAATAGCTGTTCAAATGCCAGCGGTGAGTCGGGTCGCACCACGAGCTGAAGTCCGTGTAATGAGGCGTAACCAGAAAGATCGTCCCTCCCGGGCGGCACACGCGATGCATCTCGGCCACCGTCTTCATCACATCAGAGACATGTTCGACAACGTGGACAGCACGGACTTCGTCGAAGAAATTGTCTACGAAGGGGAGGGATCGATTCACGTCGGCGATCACATCCGCCGCCGTAGCGTCCGGGTTGGAGTCCACACCGATGGCCCCCGGGGCTTTGATTCTGCCGCACCCGACTTCCAGAATGCGTTTGCGGTTTTGGTTCTCGACCATGAGCGCGTGGCGCCTCGGCTCACTGCTCGCCACAAGCCGTTGTCAACTCGCGCCGAAGCGATCAATGCGAACTCAAGCCTTGAAAGCGTCCTTGATGAGCCTCACCTGGCAGCCGGCCTTGGGGTGCCAGGAAACACTGACGATATCAAACCGATAGTTCACCGGCCTTCGTCGGAGCCGGCGCAAGTATTCTCTGGCAACCTTCGTGATCCGTTGCTGCTTGGCTCGCGAAACGGCCTCCTCGGGCCGGCCGCCTTCCTCTGATGTTCGGGTCTTGACTTCGACAAAAGCCAGGACCGGCCCGTCCCAGGCCACCATATCCACCTCGCCTTTGCCCGAGCGCGCCGGCCGGTTCCGGGCCACAATGGTATACCCGGCGCGGCGCAGGTACCAGTAGGCGAGCGTTTCGCCTCGCTGGCCGGTCGCGAGATGTTGGGCCTTGCTGAAACCCTCGCCCGCCACACCGTTCTCACGCAGCGCGCGCTGGCGCTCCTTCCAGACGAGGGCCCGATACATGATGCGGGCAATTAGGGACATCGGGATTCGGGGCTCGGGAATCGGGAGTCACGAGTCCCGCGCCGCAACCTATCTCTCCGCCTCAACAATACACCGCTCCAGCACGTCTAACGCGAAATCCGCTTGGTCGCGCTCGACCACGAGCGGCGGCATAAAGCGCAGCGTGCTTTCGCCGCAGCCGAGCAGCAGCACACCGCGCTCGAACGCGCGATGGATGATTTTCTTGCGGATTTCGGGGTTCGGTTCGCGGCTTGCCTTGTCCTTGACCAGCTCAATGCCAATCATGAGGCCCAGCCCGCGAACATCGCCTACGACGGGATACTTTTCCCGCCAGGGCGCAATGCGCTCCAAAATGTACTCGCCCATGCGAGCGGCGTTAGCGATGTATTTGAGTTCGAGCAGCCGGATGGTCTCCAGCGCCGCGGCGCAGGCCACCGGGTTCCCGCCGAAGGTCGAAGCGTGCGCGCCCGGACCCCAGTCCATGACGTCGGCGCGGGCGATGGTAACTCCGAGCGGCAGCCCGGAGGCAATCCCCTTGGCCGCGATGAGAATATCCGGCGCCACGCCCCAATGCTCGCAGGCGAACATCTTGCCGGTCCGACCCATGCCACATTGCACCTCATCAAAGATGAGAAGGATGCCGTGGCGATCCGCCAGCTCCCGCAGTCGGGGAAGAAAATTGCGCGGAGGGATGATGTACCCACCCTCGCCCTGCACCGGCTCGACGACAATGGCCGCAACTTCCTCCGCCGGCACCGCAGTCTTGAACAGCCGCTCGATGTAGTTGACGGAATCACAATCGCACTCCCCGGCGCGATGGCCAAACGCGCAACGATAGGGGTTCGGGTAAGGGACGTGGGACACGCCGGGCAGCAGCGGGCCGAAGCCGTTGCGTTGCACCGCCTTCGACGCGGTCAGTGAGAGCGAGCCAAACGTCCGGCCGTGAAAGCTGCCCAGGAAAGCGATGAACCGGTGGCGCCGGGTGTGGTAGCGCGCCAGCTTCAACGCCGCCTCCATCGCTTCCGTGCCGGAGTTGCCGAAATAGACGCGCTTGGGGGAGTTGCCCGGCGCGATCTGGGCAAGCTTCTGGGCGAGTTCCGCCAGCAGCGGGTAATAGAAATCCGTTCCCGACATGTGGATGAGCGTCGCGGCCTGCTGCTGGATGGCGCGCACGACATCGGGATGGCAATGTCCTGTGGATACCACGGCGATGCCGGCGCTGAAATCGAGGAAGGTGTTGCCGTCCGCATCCTCGACCATCATGCCCTCGCCGCGCCGGGCGACCAGCGGGTAGTCGCGCGTGTAGGAAGGCGAGACAAAGCAGTGGTCAAGGTCCAGGATTTTTCTCGCCTCGGGGCCGGGCAAGGGGGTCTTGACTTTGGGTAGTCTCTCCATGGTTTTTCTCCTCGGGCCTGCCCCGACGAACTGCCGCGGGGCAAAACAGGCGCTGATTGGCGGTGGGGACAAAGGCAATCGAGGAGAATCAGTCGCCGCCGAAAAGGTTCGGGCGAGCCAGCGGCGGCAGCGTGAACCGGGAAATGAAGCGGGTCATGCTTATTTCCTTTTCCAGCGCGTGCCGGATTTGGTGTCCTCTAGTATAACCCCAGCGGCCAGGAGATCGCTGCGGATTTTATCGGCGCTCGCAAAATCGCCCCGGCGGCGCGCGGCGTTCCGTTCGGCGATGCGCGTTTCGATTTCAGCCTCCCCCAGGGCTTCGGTCAGTACTGCCGACGTGTACCCATCGCCCTGAGCGGCTTTGGCTTCGTCCTGCCGGGGGATCAAATCGCCCGCGGTCTTGGCGAGCGGTTTGATGAAGCCCAATTTGGTCAGCTTCGCCTGGTCGTTATCCTCGAGCACGGCAAAGATGCGGTCCCAGCGGTCGAGGGCGTCGAGGAACACCGGCCGGTCGCCGTCGCGGAATTCGCCGTGGTCCATGGCAATGTTAGCGTCGCGCACCAAATTGAAGATAGCGGCCAGGGCCTCGGCGGTGTTCAGGTTGTCGTCGAGCGCCTCTTCGAATTCTCTCACCGCCGTCCGCGCGCGGTCTTGTAATACGCTGCTTTCGCCCGCCGGGAATTTCTCCATCGTCAGCCGATAGCGGAGATTCCTCAGCCGTTCGATGGACTGCTGCGCCTGGTGCAGGCCGTCGAAAGTGAAGTTGAGGGGCTTGCGGAAGGGCACGGAGGCGAGCAGATAACGGATCGCCGCGGGCTTGTAGCCTTTGGCAACCAGGTCGCGCAGCGTGAAAAAGTTCCCCAGCGACTTCGACATCTTCTCGCCGTTCACAATCAAATGCTCGGCGTGCAGCCAGTAGCGGACGAACGGCTTGCCGGTCGCCGCCTCGCTCTGGGCAATTTCGTTCTCATGATGAGGGAAGATCAGGTCGCTCCCACCCGAGTGGATGTCAAACGTCTCGCCCAGGTATTTCATCGACATCGCCGAGCACTCGATGTGCCAGCCGGGCCGGCCGCGGCCCAGCGGCGTCTCCCAGGAGGGCTCGCCCTCTTTGGCCGCTTTCCACAGGACGAAATCGCGAACGTTGGCCTTGTCGTACTCGTCGCTGTCCACGCGCGCCCCGGCGCGCATACCCTCCAGGTCAAGCTTGGAAAGCTTCCCGTAATCGCGAAACTGGCTCACGCGGAAATATATCGATCCCTCGCTGCGGTAGGCGAAGCCTTTGGCTTCGAGCGTTTCGATGAGTTTCACCATGGCCGCGATGTGGTCCGTGGCCCGAACGACGATCTCCGGGGCTTCGAGATTCAGAAGCTGGGCATCAACTTCGAAGGCTTTAATGTACTTGTCAGTATAATCCCGTAGGGACGTGCCCGCCGCCTGGGAGTTGCGGATGGTCTTATCGTCCACGTCCGTCAGGTTCATCACGTGGAGAAGTTCGTATCCCCGGTACTTCAAATGCCGGCGCAGGATGTCCTGGAACACAAAAGTGCGATAGTTGCCGATATGGGCGTAGTCGTACACCGTCAGGCCGCAGGTGTACATCCGGACCTTAGGCGGTTCGAGGGGATGGAATTCCTCCACCCGCCCGGAAAGCGTGTTGTAGAAGCGGAGAGACACGATAGCTCGCTTCAATGCACGATGTTCAATTCGCTGATTCTATCGGCCCGCGCGCGAGCAAGTCAAGGAAACGACAGGGAGAAACGCTCGGAACCGTCCGCGCCTCGTAGGCGTCCGTCCCCAGCCGGGCCGCGAGTTAACTGTTGAGGTAATACTATGCAAAGCCCGTTCTGAGCAAGTTGGCGACCGGCGCCGCCGCCAGCAACGCCTCGAGCTGCCGTTCGGCTTCTTCCGGGGAGTCCACGCCGGCCGGAAGATAAGCGACGAGCCAGGCGCGTTGCGTCTCGGCGGTCACTTTCACGCGCTGGCCGCCGGTGATAGGGGCATCGCACGGGCCTTGGGCATCCACCAGCAGCGGCTTGCCTTCCAGATTGAACGGGCCGCGCAACGATTCGTAGCTTTCTCCCGGCTTCCCCGCGCGAAACAGGAAGGGAGGAGAGAGGGCCTCTTCCCGCATGACGCAGCACGGCGCCGCGATCCTTGCGGAAAGGCAGTTATTCAGGTCCACGAGTGGGCTGATGACGGGCATCTCCTCTCCCTTGAGAAGTCTGCGCAGCAGGGCTTCGGAAGACGGCCGGTAGCGGGTTGGGTCGGTGCCCGCTGCTTTGAACAATTTCCGCAGCGCCGCCACCGTCGGATGAGCGGAGAGCCCTTCGAGCTGCATTTCCCTGCGCACCTGCGCGGCGACCTCACGAGCAACCGCGGAGAGGTCTCCCTCCTCGCCGCCCCGGACTTCCAGCAAGGCCCAGAAGAGCTTCCAGCCCTCGAGTTCGAACCGAACCTCAAACGGAAGTGGATCCATGCCAGGAAATGGTAACGCAACTTGTTACCTCTTGTGCTTGATTTCGCCGGGGAAATGCTGGGAAGAAGCCTCGCCGGACGCAGACGAGGTGATAGCAGCCGCAAAAATGTGAGCCCCTCGCGGGTGCGCCAGCGAGGGGCTCGGGGAGAACATCAAATCCCGCCCTGGCTCGCGTCTTGGGGAATTGGGGGCGATATCTCCAAGCCTTGAACCCAGGTCGCGCGGGATACAAGAATATTCATAGCCGACCCTCCGGTCGGTGTCCAATCGATTCTCTTTATTGTTCCCATTAACAAAACATCCGATACACTGGGTCCGTAGGATGCCCTGATTGCCAGGCGGCTGCTGGGATAGAATCGTCAGCGAGAGCAGTTTGGGTCCGGCCAAAAGCGCGAGATGCGTGCCGGTCTGAATTCCGGGTGATGTCTCAGTATGACGTCGCGCCCCGATGGAGTTCATCGGGCATTTTAGGGAGCTTGCCGGGCTCCCGACGCCGTCGGGACAAGTTCCGCCCGGCGCTACAAAAGCAAGACCGGAAGGTGCTCGGGCATTCCAGCAGGAGGAGCGCGCGGTGACGGCACTGGAGGAACAAAGCCATGAAGCGCTTGCGACGCGCGCGGCTGAGCGCGACTTGGGCGCTTTTGCCGAGCTTTACGGGCGCTTGGCGCCGGGGCTCTTGGGAATGGCCTTGAGAATCCTGCCTGACCACGCCGCTGCCGCCGGCATCGTCGAGCAGGCCTTCGTTCTTTTCTGGAACGAAACGCGCCGCTTTCCGCGCGACGGCGCCAGCGTGGCAGCCTGGTTATCGCTGACGGCCCGGCAGATTGCCGTGAACACGCGGCGGAGCCGGCTCCGGCTTCCAGCGGTTAGTGGCAGCAAGACGAGCCCGCTCGGCGATTACGCCTGGCTGCCGCACCCCGAGGAAATCGCGCGCATCGAAGAGCGGCGTGAGTTGCTGAGAAAAGTCCTCCATCAGTTGCCGAAAGATCAGCGTGACGCGCTGGAGTTGGTGGTCTTCGAGGGGCTTACGGAAGAAGAGCTCGCTGCCAGGTTGGGTGAGCCGCTGGGCCGCGTCAGGTCCGGCCTGCGTGCCAGTATGCGCTTCCTGCGCCATCGTCTGCGCGCCGTTTTGGGAACATGGTCTGCCAATATCTAGAAGATACCTTCGAACTCTACCTGCTGGGGGCATTGAGCAGGGATGACTCCGCCAGCGTCGAATCGCACCTCGGAACGGGCTGCGCGACCTGCCGCGAGCAGTTGCGCGACGCGGGCCTGACCGTCTACCTCCTCTGCCAGCCCGCAAAACCCGCCCGCTTGAACCCGAAACAGAAGTCCCACCTTTTTCACCGCCTCCGAGAGAAGTGAGTTCATCCGCAGACCTTGCTGGCGCGGGCAGGAGGTTATTCTCGGCGTCCCTTGCCCCCTTCCTTGACTTCGTCGCAGGGATGTGAAATAAGCGGGCGGCGTTCAAGGCCAGCCGATTTCATGAAGCGTGCTCCGTCACTAGACGAGCAGGCGGACGCGCCCGGAAGATAGCGCAGGAGTGCCTTTGACCACTGGAAGCGCAAAACCTGGACTGCGGCGCGAACTGGGCTTGGTGCAGGCGACGGCCCTGGCCATCACTGACATGATCGGCATCGGGCCGTTCATCACCATCCCCCTCATCCTCGCTACGATGGGCGGGCCGCAGGCCATGCTGGGCTGGCTGGTGGGCGCGGTGCTGGCCTTCTGCGACGGCCTGGTCTGGGCGGAACTGGGCGCCGCCATGCCGAAGGCCGGCGGCAGTTACAATTACCTGCGCGAAGCTTATGGGCCGACCTCAGCGGGGCGCTGGTTTTCATTCCTGATGGTCTGGCAAATCATGTTCTCGGCCCCGCTTTCTGTGGCCAGCGGCTCAATCGGGTTCGCGCTCTATTTCCACTACCTTGTGCCCGCGCTTTCCAGTCTCTCGGTGCGCATTGTGGCGGCGGCGGTTCCGGCGGCTCTCGTCCTGCTGCTCTACCGCCGCATTCGCGCCATCGGAAACCTGTCCATCGTGTTGCTCGCGGGCGTGCTCGTGGGATGCTTCTGGATTATTGTTTCGGGCATTCCCCACCTGAGCGTCGCGCGCGCCTTTGAGTTTCCCCCCGGCGCCTTCCACCTCAATTGGAAGTTCTCCGACGGGCTGGGCCACGCCACGCTCTACGCGCTTTACGGCTATTGGGGCTACTACAACGTTTGTTACCTGGCGGAAGAGATCCGCGAGCCGGCGCGGGTCGTGCCGCGGGCGATCCTCTTCTCCATCGCGGTGGTAGCCGGGCTCTATCTGCTGATGAATGTCTCCATTCTCAGCGTCGTCCCCTGGCGGGAAGCGGCCCAGAGCAAATACATCGTCTCGACGTACATCGAGAAGCTGTATGGCGTCGGCGCCGGCAGCGTGATGACCCTGCTGATGCTCTGGATTGCCTTCTCCTCCGTCTTCTCACTTCTGCTTGGCTATTCCCGCATTCCTTACGCCGCGGCTTTGGACGGCAACTTTTTCCGGATCTTTGCGCGGCTGCATCCACGAAACGACTTCCCCTACGTCTCGCTGCTGACGCTGGGGGCCATTGCCGCTGTCTTCAGCCTGGGGAATCTGCCGGATGTCATCGGCAGCCTGGTAGCGACGCGCGTGCTCTCGCAGTATCTCCCGCAAGCTGTCGGATTCTTCGTGCTGCGCAAGCGCCGGCCCGACCTGCCGCGTCCTTTCCGCATGTGGCTCTACCCGGTGCCGGGAATCGTCGTTGTGCTCGGCTGGCTCTATATCTTGGGAACCTCGCAGCCGCGGGCGCTGCTCTTCGCCCTCGCGGTGTTTGTGCTGGGGAGCTTGACCTTCTTCGTTCGTTCGAAGCTGCGTCGCGAATGGCCGTTTTCGGTCTGAAGCCCCATCTACCATCTGCCGCCTACCGTCTACCGTCCACCGCCTGCTTGGCCAGCAGAAACATTCCTTCATTGTGCACGATCAGGATGTCGTCGCCTTGCAGCGTCGGCGAATAGCCCGCGCGGTCGCCGGGGATGGAGTCTTCGAGCAGTTTCCGCGTTTCGAGGTAGCGCTTATGCTTGGCTGCGAGCCCGGCGCGCAGCATCCAATGGTTAAACGAGCGCTGGCGGCGCTTCATCGTTTGCCGCAGGATTTCAAGGCCGCATTCCTCAAACATTTGGAGAAAGGTGGTCAAGCGCAAGGACGAAGTGTGCGAAGGGTCACGCCGACTCTCGATCTGATTGTGGAGCTCGAACTTGGCGTCACTTTCCGGCCCGAGCGTATCGATGACCACCAGGCGTCCTTCCGGCCTGGTCACGCGGATCATCTCCCGGAGGGCCGACTCCGGCTTGGAAATATGGTGGAAGGACATCTGGCAGCTCACAAGGTCAAAGGCGGCCTCGGGATAAGGCAACTGTTCCGCCTCGCCACAATCAAAGGCGACATTGGCGAGCTGGCGTTCGCGCTGAAAAGCGCGCGCGCGCCGGAGCATCTCCACGGTCAGATCGATTCCGCGCGCCAAGCTCACCCGCGGCGCAAGCGCCAGCACAAAGGCTCCCGGGCCGCAGGCCACATCGAGCGCCGAGTCCGTGGGTTGTGGCTTGGCAAATTCGACCTTTTCCGCCAGCACTTCCGGCGTGTCGCGGACGGCGAATTCGGCGAAAGCCTCCGCCGTTTTGGTAAATTGCTTCTGGACGGTCTCCCGCTGTTTCTTGGACATGCTCCTTCCTTTTGAGAAGCCTGCGCTCGTCCGCGCAGGTCTTCTCAGGGCGGCTACAGTTTGCCCTATGAATGGTATAAAATGCGCACGCTTTTGGGAACGCGATTGTGCGTCAAGAACCAGCGGGCAAGAGCATCGAGGCGTTGACCCGCCTGCTCCGCAGCGCTCGTTGGCCTGAATTCTAACGAGGGGATTTTGAAATCTGTGGAAGAAGAGATGCACCACAAAGGCACGAAGACACAAAGCGGCAGGCGAAAACCGACCCCGATGCATCGGGGCGAAACTCGTCAGGGGCTCGCCGATTTTCGATTTTCGAGTTTCCAGTTTCGAGCTCAGTGGCTTTGTGTCTTGGTGGTGAACTTTTTATTGGGCTCATTGTGTTCGACTTGCTGCCAGCAAAAATCTAACTCAGGAAAATCCTATGCCTGAATTACGCTACAACGTCATTACGCGCGAATGGGTGGTGATCGCCACCGAGCGGGCCAAACGTCCCGACCAGTTTATCCGCACCCAGGCGAGAAAGCCGTTGCTGGAGCGTGATCCGAAATGCCCCTTCTGCCCTGGCAACGAGGCGATGACGCCGCCCGCCACGCACGTGGTTCCCGATACGAACAGTTGGCGGGTGCGCGTCACGCCCAACAAGTTCGCCGCGCTCAGCTATGAGGGCGAGCGGCGACGCTTCGTCCAGGGCATCCGGCGCACGGTGACGGGAGTCGGCATCCACGAGGTCATGGTCGAGACGCCGGCGCACAACAAGACGACGGCGCTGCTGAGCGATCAGGAGGTCGAACTGATCATCCAGACCTACCTGAACCGCTTCAAGTTCGCCTCCGCCGACCCGCGCATCGAGCAGGTGACGATCTTCAAAAACCACGGCGAGCAGGCGGGCACCTCCCTCGAGCACCCGCACTCGCAGATGATCGCCATCCCGGTCATCACCTCGCAGCTCCGCGATCGGCTGTCGCACGCGCTCGAACATTTCGACGAGTTCGGGGAATGCATCTTCTGCCGCGTCCTCGGGCAGGAGGTTAAGGAGCGGGCGCGGCTGGTGATGGAAACGGAGCACTTCGTGGCCTTCATCCAATTCGCCACGCTCACGCCCTTCTCCATGCTCATCATGCCGAGACGGCACATGGCCTGCTTTGTGGAGATGCATGACGCCGAGGCGGTGGACCTGGCCCGCATCCTGCGGCGCTCGCTCGCCAAGCTCTACCACGGGCTGGCCGACCCGGACTTCAACTACGCCATGCGCACCGCGCCGAGCGAGTATTCCGGCGTGAAGTACTATCACTGGTACGTGAGCATCATCCCCCGCCTGACCAGGATGGCCGGCTTCGAGCTCGGCTCCGGGATGTTCATCAACGTCTCGCTGCCGGAAGAGAACGCCGCTTTCCTGCGGGGGGTAAAGGTCGAGTAGCGGTATAATCCGGGTCAGGTTCTGCGAGGGGCTGTCCTTCGATCCTTGCGGCGGAGGGAAGCGACATGAAGCGACGAGATTTCCTGGCGCGCGTGACCGGCGGCGCGGCATTAGGCATGGCCGCCAATGCTCCCCGGCTTCGCGCCGACGGCCAGGGGCATGCCACCTGGTCCGAGGCCGACGGAAAGCTCCACCGGATGGCCATTTCCACCTGGAGCTTTCATAACTATTTCCAATCCACGCGCGAGCAGCATTTCAATCTGCCGGGGAACATGCTCGAAGCGCTGGATTTCCCGGAAATGATCGCTGACCGTTACAAAATCCATCACATGGAGGTTTGCGCGCCGCACTTCGCTTCGACTGAGTCGAGCTACCTACAGGACCTCAAAGCGCGGCTGCAGAAAGCGCATTCTCACCTCGTCAACATGCCGGTGGACATCCCCGAGCTGCGGACGGAAGGCGGCCTCTCCGATCCCAACCCAAAGGTGCGCGAAAACGCCATCGCCGCCTGCAAGCGGTGGATCGACCTCGGCCACGACCTTGGCAGCCGTTCGGTCCGCTGCGACCCCGGGAAGATGAATCCGCAGAACCTTGAGCCGACTGTTTCCTCCTATAAAGAACTCGCCGCCTACGGCAACTCGCGCGGCGTCTACGTGATCGTGGAAAACCACGGGGGAGTGGGCTCCGAGCATCCGGAAGAATTGGCTAAGCTCTTCCAGGACGTCGACAACGATTTCTTCGGCGCGCTTCCCGACTTTGCCAACTTCCCGGACGAGGCGACGCGCGAGCGCGGCCTGGCGCTGCTCTTCCCCTATGCCAACGTCGTCTGCCACGCCAAAGGCCTCGAGTTCGACTCCCACGGCGCGGAAACAAAGTATGACTTTCCGCGCTGCGTCGCGATCTCCAAGAAGGCGGACTTCAAGGGCGTCTATTCGGTCGAATACGAAGGGCCGGCTGACCCCTATGTGGGAGTTCAAAAGGTTCTCGACGAGCTGGTGAAGTACCTGTAGTCGGGTCCTCACAATCCCCGCCGGGCGACCTTCCTGTAAGCAGGGTTGCGCAGACCTCCGTCACTGAGGTCTGCGGCTTTCCCTTCCGAAGAACCGCGGACCTGAAGAGCGCAGGTCAGCGCTACTTGGCCGGTCCGAAATCCGGCGGGCGGCGCTGATAAAGCACACTGCACGAAACCCGCGTCGGGCTTCGGACCGTATCCCGGCAATGCAAGCCTGGCAATACTCATTGAAACTCAGGGTACAATCTTCGGGATGCGGACGCCCCTTCCGATCGTTATTGGGTTGCTGCTGATCCTGACGCGGTTGCTTTCCCCGGCTTTGGCTCAGGACATCCTGGCAAAGGATTCGAAAGAGACTACCCCCCTACCTGCTCAGAAGCCCCTGTCTGGGTCCGGTGTAGAACATCGATTCTGGGACAAAAAGAACGCCTGGCTACTGGCAGGCGTGGCGGGGGCGCGGGCCCTGGACTACGCGTCCTCACGGCATTTCCGGAACGAGGGGATCAACGAACGTTTGCTGTCGAACAGCCTGGTTGACAATCGGCCATTATTCGCAGCAGTCGAGGTCGCCGGGACCGCCGCTTCGATCGGCGTGGCCTATCTTTTTCACCGTACCGGGCACCATAAGTTGGAGCGATGGGTCTCGATCATCCACATCTCGGCAGGGGTCGGCGGGTCCGTGCGCAACTACCTTCTCAAGCCCGACCAGCCACCGCCCCCTGCTTCAACCATCGGTTCGTTGGTTGGGAGAGTCAGGTCAGCAACATAAGGGGGGACCCCGCCACGACCCTTCCGACACCCGCCCACGCACATCGCTTCCGTCGTCCCGGGGAACGCTCGCCGGTCAACCCAGCGCCTCGGGCGTGGGAACGACAGAAAGGCGGAATTCGGTGGTGGGATAAAAAACCCGAATGCCTGCTTTGGGGTCGGATCTAATGTTGACCGGGTGTTGGCGCAAGGTGAAGCTTGGCGATGTCGCGGTGTTGCTCAACGGGGGAGTCCAGGAGTCTGACCCGTACCGGTGCCAGCCCAGCCCGCAGGAATCCCAGGCGCTTGGCGGCTGCCGCCGAGACATCCAGAAGGCGTCCGCGAACGTTGGGGCCGCGGTCGTTGATCCGCAGCGTGACGGCGCGCTTGTTGAGCAGGTTGGTAACGCGTACCCTAGTGCCTAGCGGAAGGTCCCGATGAGCGGCCGTAAGTCCATTCATATCATAGGGTTCACCATTGGCCGTGGGGCTCCCTTGCAGCTCCGCGCCGTACCAACTGGCAATGCCCACTTGGCTCGCCGGAAGGAGAGAAACGGCAAGGCTCACATTCCCATAGGCAGGTGGCCTCGCCTCGGAGCGGGCGGAGAGCACAACCAACACCCCAACCGCGCAACCCATAATTAACTTGCGCATCAATCCTCCTGGGTACAACTACTGCCCCCCGCCGAACACAAAGCCGGTCAAAGAAAAACCCTGATTGCTTGGGAGACAAAACTAGCATAACCCAGCCTAGGAGTTTTTGTCAATGGGCTTGTGCAGTTCTACCTACCGGCTGGTCGGTCGAAGCCATCCTGCGCTGAAAAGCCCCTTCCCTCTTTTCCAAGAAAGCTGGGAACTCCCCGCCCGAACCGAAGGAGACCAATTGTCGCCGGAGGTTCTTATTTGGGGCGAAGCACGCGGGTCAGCGGGCGCCCCTCAGCGCCCGAGGGCTGGTCTAAGCCCAACGCCGTAGCGAGGGTAGCGGCCAAGTCGACCGGCTGGACCGACTCAGCGTACGTTCCGGCACGGAAGGCGTCGCCCCAGAAGATTAGCGGCACCTGCGAGTCGTAGTTCCAGGGCGACCCATGGGTGGTGGTTTTGTCCGTATCCGCAGGCACGGCGAAGGGATCGAGGACGATAAAGACGTCTCCGCTGCGGCCCCTCTCGAAGCTGTTGACAGCTTGCCTGAAAAGAGGGCCTGGCGCGGAGTTTCCGTTCAGCAATTGTGTCCGTGTGAAAGCCGCTTTGACTCCCGAGACGCGCAGAGCGGCCTGGGCGACAACCATTTCGGCTCTCTCAGGGGGAATCTGTCTTCTCTTCAAAGCGTTTTGGTCGAGATACGAGGGCAGCCTCGATGGAGTCCTTTAGACCCGTGCCAGTGAACAAACCAAGACCCAGGTGATGCTCCCGGATAAACTGCGGCGTGGGAGCCACGCCGTGGTCGGCCGATAGAGCTATCCAAACGTTGCCCAATCCGACCGTCTGATCCAGCTTGGTGAAGAAGTCGGCGAGGGCACGGTCCGTCCGCAGGGTCGTATCGCTCACCTGGGGGCTGTAAGGACCAAACGCGTGGCCGACGTAGTCATTCGCGCTGAGGGAGATCGTCAGCAGGTCCGTCGCCGGACCTTGCCCCAGATGCTCATTGCGGATAGCCGCGAGAGCGAAGTCCAATTCGATTTCGTTCATGTAAGGCGTGGAGTTGAGCCACTCCAGGAATCGCGGGTCCGGGCACGGCTCTCCGCGTCCGGGTGCGAATTGGGAAAAGGTGCCCTGGGCCCCCGGCGTCTCAGGCAGGGCCTGCCAGCCCTTCCCGCAATACCCTCCGGCAGGGGAATGCGCGTTGAACTTGGCCACCCAGGAGGGAAGCGCGGACATGTAGTAGGTGCTCGACACGAAACTGCCGCTCGCGGTCTGATACCAGTAAACAGCATTGGCCGTGTGGCCGCCGGAAAGGACCGCCGCGCGATCTTTCAAGGAGACGGCAACAACCCGCGCCTGGAAACCCGACGCCATGCGCAGCTCGTCGCCCAGTGTGGTGTTCATCAAGTAGTGGGGAGACGCCCCTGGCGAGTCCGCCGGCCCTTTGTCGGTCGCCACGATTTTCGTGTTGGCATCCTCGACGCAATTCACCATTCGCGCCAGCGACCGATCAAACCAGTCGTTCCCGACGATGCCGTGCATGTCGGCGTAGGCTCCCGTGGCAAGAGTGGCATGCCCCGGCCCCGTGGAGTTGATCGCGTAATTATACCGGCAGGTGGTGAACCGCGCCCCGCTGAGGAGCATATTGAAACCCCGCGCGACGAAGTATGGCCGGAACCGATCCAGGTAGTCATTTGGAAATTGGTCAATGATGATGACGATGACCAGCTGGGGCCGGTGAGGCACGGCGGCGGGCAGCGGGAATCTGCTTCTCTGCCAGCGTAGCGAAATGATCAGACCTGCTACGATGAGAAGCAGGATCGCAACGAGGAAGGATCGCCGGCGCAAAGTTCTAGCCTCCTCTCCCGAGGGGAGACAACAGGCTGCCGCTTGAGACTTGCCTACTGTCAGGGGTCGCCCACGGGGCTGCTGTTTGTGAAATGAGCAGTGTACCAAAAATGGTTTGAGGGGATTGACGAAAGATGACTCCGCGAACGCGGGTACCAGTAGAGGCCGGGGCGGCTCCTGCCTCCTCCCCTCCGTGCTGCACATCATTCTTACGGGAGAGAGAAGGTACTTGCGCACCTCCAAAACCGCAATCTCGCTTGACAGTTTTCGGGGGTGTCTGCTAAATTTGTAGGGTTTGCACCTGAGAAATTTTTTCCCCCGTGAATCCGCCCGGAATGTGGCGGGCGGGGGCGGAGGTGCCTGAGAGCCGCGAATGCCGACGTTTAACCAACTGGTTCGCTTGGGGCGGAAGAGGCCGCGGTACAAGACCTCGAGTCCCGCGCTCCAAACCTGCCCGCAAAAGCGCGGTGTGTGCGTGCGCGTCTACACCCAGACCCCCAAGAAACCGAATTCGGCGCTGCGCAAGGTGGCGCGCGTCCGGCTCGTCAACGGCATGGAGGTCACAACTTATATTCCCGGCATCGGCCACAACCTTCAGGAGCACTCGATTGTGCTGATCCGGGGCGGACGCGTGAAGGATCTGCCCGGGGTGCGCTACCACGTCATCCGCGGCACGCTCGATTCGGCAGGGGTGGGCGACCGGCGACAGGGGCGCTCGAAATACGGCGCCAAGCGTCCGAAGGCATCATAGGAGAGCAGTAGGCAGCAGGCAGCGGCTCGATCTCGACTGGCCGCTGATGACAGAAGGCTGAAGCTAAAGTATGCCACGCAAGGGGACAGTTGCACGGCGAGAAGTAGGGGCTGATCCGATTTACGCCAACCCGCTCGTACAGAAGTTCATCAATTGCATCATGTACGAGGGGAAGCAAACGGTGGCGCAGGATATCGTTTACAGCGCGTTCGATCTGGTTAAAGAGCGCGCGAACGATGATCCGCTGAAGATCTTCAAGAAGGCCGTTGATAACGTCAAGCCGGTCCTGGAGGTCAAGACGCGCCGCGTGGGCGGCGCCAACTATCAGGTGCCGGTGGAAGTGAATCGGAATCGCCAGACCTCGTTAAGTCTCCGCTGGATTATCGGCTATGCGCGCGAGCGGGGCGAGAAATCGATGACGGAGCGCTTGGCCGCGGAGCTGCTCGATGCAGCGAACAACCGCGGGGGGGCAATCAAAAAGCGCGACGACACGCACCGCATGGCTGAGGCCAACAAGGCGTTTGCCCACTACCGCTGGTAACTCCGCTCAGCGGGATGTGCTTTGGCAGGGCGGGAGGTGGCTCCACCCCGGACCACGATCCGCCTTGTGCTCCGCGTCTGCGGGGCCCCATTGCTCAATAAGCGAAGGGGAGCCTGATCTTGATCTCGACGATGAAGATCGGGTGGGTGCTAATTTCCGTTTATGCCGCGAACTGTGCCACTCGAGAAAACCCGGAACATCGGCATCATGGCGCACATCGATGCCGGGAAGACGACCACGACCGAGCGGATCCTCTATTACACGGGGATCACGCACAAGATGGGTGAGGTGCATGAAGGCACCGCCGTCATGGACTGGATGGAGCAGGAACAGGAACGCGGCATCACCATCACCTCCGCCGCCACGACCTGTTTCTGGAACGACATCCGCATCAACATCATCGACACGCCGGGTCACGTGGATTTCACGGCGGAAGTTGAACGGTCGCTCCGGGTTCTCGACGGAGCGATTGCCATTTTAGGGGGGGTCGAAGGCGTCGAGCCGCAGACCGAAGCCGTGTGGCGGCAGGCGGACAAATACCGCGTCCCGCGCATCGTCTTCGTCAACAAAATGGACCGCGTGGGCGCGGATTTTGAGGGTTGCCTCCGGGATCTCCGCTCCAAGCTTCGGGCTACACCCGTGGCCGTTCAATTACCGCTCCTTGCGGAAGACGATTTCCTCGGGGTGATCGACCTGATCGAAGAACAGGCGGTTGTTTACAAAGATGAAACCCTGGGAGCGATGTACGACGTAACCGCGATCCCCGCCGAGCACCGGGAGAAAGTCCGCCAGTACCGCGAGCAGATGATCGAAGCTCTCGGCGAAGTCGACGACCACATTCTGGGCAAGTACGTGCACGGCGAGGCCGTCACGGCCGAGGAGCTTCGCGCCGCCCTGCGCCGCGGCACGATCGACCTGAAAGTCTTTCCCGTCCTGTGTGGCTCGGCGTTCAAGAACAAGGGCATCCAGCCCTTGCTCGACGCGGTCGTGAATTACCTCCCCTCCCCAATGGACATTCCTCCCGCCGAGGGCCAATCCCTCGATGGAGAAAAAACTCTCACCCGCGCCGCCGACGACAACGCGCCGTTTGCCGCCCTGGTTTTCAAGATTATGACCGATCCGTTCGTTGGCCAATTGGCGTTTCTGCGTGTCTATTCCGGCTCGCTCGAAGTTGGCGAGTTCGTCTACAACCCGCGTCGCGACCGCCGGGAGCGCGTCAGCCGGCTGCTCAAGATGCACGCCAACAAGCGTGAGGAAATCACAGAAGTCTACGCCGGGGACATTGCCGCGGCCGTCGGTCTCAAGACCGTCTCGACGGGTGATACGGTTTGCCACGAGAGGGCGCCGATCGTTTTCGAGGCCATGGATTTCCCCACGCCCGTGATTTCGGTGGCCATCGAGCCCAAGACCAAGGCCGACCAGGAGAAGATGGGCCTGGCGCTCTCCAAGTTGACTCAGGAAGACCCGACCTTCAAGGTCCACACGGATCCCGATACCGGACAGACCTTGATTAGCGGGATGGGCGAGTTGCACCTCGAAATCCTGGTGGACCGGATGATGCGCGAGTTCAGCGTGGCCGCGAACGTCGGCCGCCCGCAAGTGGCTTATCGCGAGACCGTCAGCGGCGCCGCGGAAGCCGAGGGCAAGTACATCCGCCAGACCGGCGGCCGAGGCCAGTACGGCCACGTCTCCTTGCGCGTTGACCCGCTGCCCCATCCCGATCCCGCCGCCATCACAGAAATCACCAAGAAAAAACCGCTGAACAAGTTCGATGGAGAGCTCAACCTGCTTTTCCTCGACGAGATCGTGGGGGGCGTGGTTCCCCGGGAATACATCCCGGCGGTCTACCAGGGCGTGCGCGAGGCCATGGAAAGCGGCGTGCTCGCTGGGTACGAGATGACCGGCGTCCAGGTGGCGCTCACCGACGGGTCGTATCACGAGGTGGATTCTTCCGAGATCGCGTTCAAAATCGCGGGCTCCATCGGGTTCAAGGAGGCGGCTCGCAAGGCCAAGCCGGTGCTGCTCGAGCCGGTGATGAAAGTCGAAGTCGTGGTCCCCGAGGAGTACATGGGAGATGTGCTGGGCGACCTGAGCGCCCGCCGAGGGCATATCGAAGGCATGGAGAAGCGCGGCTCGACGCAGATCCTGCGCTCGACCGTGCCGCTGGCGGAGATGTTCGGCTATGCCACCGACCTCCGCTCGCGCACGCAGGGGCGGGCATCGTACTCGATGCATTTCTTGCGCTATGAGCAGACCCCGCCCGCGATTGCCGAGGAAGTGATCGCGCGCGTGCAAGGTCGCGCGGTGGGCAAATGATCTTGACCTGGAGTGGAACGGGAATCCCAAATTCTGCGAGTGAGGCATAAGGACCATGGCCAAGGAAAAATTCGATCGCTCGAAGCCGCACATGAACGTAGGGACGATTGGGCACATTGATCACGGCAAGACGACGTTGACGGCGGCGATCACCAAGGTGCTGGCGCGGGACAATCCCAAGGTACGCTTCCGGCCCTTCGACTCGATCGACAACGCGCCGGAGGAGAAGGCGCGAGGAATCACCATCGCCATCGCCCACGTCGAGTACGAGACCAAGCGCCGGCACTACGCGCACGTGGATTGTCCCGGGCACGCCGACTACATCAAGAACATGATCACCGGGGCGGCGCAGATGGACGGGGCGATTCTGGTGGTGGCGGCGACCGACGGGCCCATGCCGCAGACGCGCGAGCACGTGCTGCTGGCCCGCCAGGTGAACGTGCCCTACATCGCCGTGTACATGAACAAGTGCGACGCGGTGGACGACCCGGAACTGCTGGACTTGGTGGAGATGGAAGTGCGCGAGCTGCTGACGAAGTACCAGTTTCCGGGGGACAAGCTGCCGGTGGTGCGGGGCTCAGCGCTGAAGGCGCTGGAAGGCGACGCGACCGCGGAGAAGTCGATTTACGAGTTGCTGGACGCCATCGACAGCTACTTCCCCCTGCCCGAGCGGGAGATTGACAAGCCCTTCCTGATGCCCATCGAAGATATCTTCTCGATCTCGGGGCGCGGCACGGTGGTGACGGGGCGCGTGGACCGAGGCAAGGTGAAAGTGGGCGAGGAAGTGGAAGTGGTGGGCTTGCGTCCGGAGTCGTTCAAGCGGGTGGTGACGGGCGTGGAGATGTTCAAGAAGCTGCTCGACGAAGGGCAGGCGGGGGACAATATCGGCGTCCTGCTGCGCGGCACGGAGAAGGACGAAGTGGAGCGCGGCATGGTGCTGGCCAAGCCCGGCTCGATCACGCCGCACACCAAGTTCAAGGGCTCGGTCTACATTCTGACCAAGGAAGAAGGCGGGCGGCACACGCCGTTCTTCTCGGGCTACCGGCCGCAGTTTTACTTTCGCACCACGGACGTGACGGGGGTGGCGACGCTGCCCGAAGGGACGGAGATGGTGATGCCGGGGGATAACGTCAACCTGGCCATCGAGCTGATTACCCCCATCGCCATGGAGAAAGGCCTGCGCTTCGCCATCCGCGAGGGCGGCCATACCGTCGGCGCCGGCACGGTCACGGAGATCATCCAATAAAGCCGCCAGCCGTCAGCCGATGCACTCCAGGCTGATCGCTGAGCGCTGAAGGCCAGAGAGAATGCGCGAGATCATTACTTTGCAGTGTGGCGATTGTAAGAACCGCAATTACACGACGACGAAGAACAAGAAGAAGAATCAGGACCGGCTGGAGCTGAAGAAGTTTTGCCCGACCTGCCGGCACCACACGGTGCACAAGGAAGTCAAGTGACGAGTGACGAGCGAAATACAGGAACGTTGCTGCGGAGTTTGGCTTGTCACTTTTCACTGGTCACTTGTCACTGTTCTTAAAGGGGCGTCAGATTAACGGCTAATCTGCCGGTCTCCAAAACCGGTCATGGGGGTTCAAATCCCTCCGCCCCTGCCAAGGGATAAGCAGCCCCGGCCCGAGGCCGGCACATCGCAACGAAAGGAAGACGCTCCCTGGAACGATGGCGAAAGCGATGGCGGAAGAATTAGGTGTTTCCACAAACTCCTGGCTTCACCTGCGCGACTACGTGACGGAAGTGCGCGGCGAGATGAAGCGCGTCACCTGGCCGGGCAAGCAGGAGATTTACGGGACCACGGTCATGGTGATCTTGACGACTTTCCTCTTCGGGATCTACTTCGCCATTTGCGATTGGGGCTTCCGGCACCTCGTGGGGAGCATTCTGCGGGCGTTTCTGCACACCCGCTAGGCGGACGGCGGCGGGGCGGCGCGGGGCGCTGGCGGGCCATTGAGAGAATGTTGGGCATGACCAAGAACTGGTACATCATTCACACCTACTCGGGATTCGAGAAAAAGGTCGCCGAGACGCTCAAGAGCCGCGTGGAAGCCGCGGGGCTGCAGGAGCATTTCGGAGAGATCATGATCCCCACTGAGGACGTGATCGAAATGCGGAGCGGCAAGAAGGTGGTGACGCCGAAGCTGTTCTACCCGGGCTACGTGCTGGTGGAAATGGACATGAACAACGACACCTGGCACATGGTGCGCTCCACGCCGCGGGTGACGGGCTTTGTGGGTTCCGGACAGATGCCCCCGCCGCTGACCCCGGAGGAAGTGGACCGCATCCTGCACAAAGTCGAGGTGGCGGCGGAGCACCCCAAGCCCAAACTGAAGTTCGATCGGGGCGAGAGTGTGAAGATCACCGACGGCCCGTTCAAGGACTTCACGGGCCTCGTCGATGAGATCAACGACGACCGCTCCACGCTCCGCGTGATGGTGACCATCTTCGGACGGTCAACGCCGGTCGAATTGGACTTCTATCAAGTCGAGAAGCAGTGAGGGAACTGCTGGCGGAAATGAGTGTGTTCTCAAGTAAGCTGATTGTCTGGAATCCCACGGACCCGTCAAGGGCGGAAGAATTCGAGGTCTGGGTAGATACCGGGGCCAGTTATAGCTGGGTTTCGCGTTCGCGTTTGGAGGCCATGGGCATTCGCCCGACGCGACGCATGATCTTCCGCACCATTGAAGGCCGCACGATCGAACGAGAGCTGGCAGCCGTCTTCGTCAGAGTGGACGGATACACGGGCGGTGACACCCTCGTGATGGCGGAGTCGGGAGACTCCGAAGTGTTGGGAGCCCACACACTCGAAAGCTTGGGGCTGACCGTCGACCCGATAAAGAAAGAACTCGTGCCCACCGTCGGATTGGCGCTGCTCGGCAGCGCGAAAGGATCGAGGATCCCCTGCGGTTAGAAATCGACAATCGCTCGTAAGGACAGGAAACCATGGCCAAGAGAATCATCGCAATGGTCAAACTTCAGATCGCGGCGGGGAAAGCCACTCCCGCTCCGCCCGTGGGGCCGGCGCTCGGCCAGCACGGCGTGAACATTATGGAGTTCTGCAAGGCGTTCAACGCCAAGACCTCTGCGAAGGATCAGGAAGGTTTGGTGATTCCGGTGGTGATTACCGTCTATCACGACCGCACCTTTACTTTCATCACCAAGACACCGCCCGCGTCAGTGCTGCTCAAGCGCGTGGCGGGCATCGCCAAGGGTTCGGGCGAGCCCAACAAGACTAAGGTGGGCAAGGTCACTGAAAAGCAGGTCGAGGAGATCGCCAAGCAGAAACTACCCGACCTCAACGCGCGGGATTTGGCGGCCGCGGTGGCGACCGTCAAAGGCACGGCACGCAGCATGGGAATTGAGATTGTCCCCTAAGTGCGGGGACGAAAATCGAAACTCGAAAATCGAAATCCGGGGCAAGGCCGGAGATGTGGTTCACGAGTTTCGAGTTTTGATTTTCGGTGCGGAGCAGAAGGAATGGCCAAAGCAGGCAAGAAATATGCGGCATCCGCCAAGCTGGTGGAGAAGCCCGCCTACACCCTGACGGAAGCGATGCCGGTGCTCAAGAAGGCGGCCTTCGCCAAATTCGACGAGACGGTGGAAGTGGCCATGCGCCTGGGCGTCGACCCCAAGCACGCCGACCAAATGGTGCGCGGCACGGTGGTGCTGCCGCACGGGCTGGGCAAGTCGAAGCGGGTGATCGTCATTGCCTCCGGCGACAAGGTGCGCGAGGCGCGCGAAGCGGGCGCGGACGAAGTGGGCGGTGATGATATCGTGCAGAGGATTCAGGGCGGCTGGATGGACTTCGACGCCGTCGTCGCCACGCCGGACATGATGAAGTCCGTCGGCCGGCTTGGCAAAGTCCTCGGCCCGCGCGGCTTGATGCCCAACCCCAAGACCGGCACCGTGACGCTCGATGTGGCGCGCGCGGTGCGCGAGGTCAAGGCCGGAAAGGTGGAGTTCCGCGTGGACAAGACGGGCATCATCCACTGCCCGGTCGGCAAGGTCTCCTTCGAGCCCGAGAAGCTGGCCGACAACGCCGCCGCCTTGATCCAAAGCGTGCTCAAGGCCAAGCCCGCCTCCGCGAAGGGCCGCTACGTCCGCAGCATTGTGATCTCATCCACCATGGGGCCGGGCTTTGCGATTGATCTGGCCTCCGTGGAAGCGGCGTAGACGGGTAGTCAGAGGGGAAAGCACATGAAGCGGGAAGATAAGCAGAAGCAAGCCGAGGCTCTCCACGCGGAACTGGAGAGGGCCCGTACGGTGATTCTCTCGGGCTTCGAAGGCATCACGGTCGCCCAGGATACGGAGCTTCGCCGCAAAGTGGCGAGCACGGGCGGGCGCTATGAGGTCGTCAAGAACACACTCGTCGAGCGGGCGGCCAAGGGAACGCCCGTCGAGGCGGTGGCCGCGAAGTTGCGCGGAACAACCTCCCTGGCCTATACGACGACGGACCCGGTTGCGCTGGCCAAGACGCTGACCGCCTACGCGAAAGAAAACCCGAAGCTCGTCTTCAAGGCCGGAGTGGTCGAGGGGCGCGTTGTCGCCCTGAAAGACCTCGAGGCGATCGCCAGCCTGCCAGCGCGCGAAGCGCTGTTGGCCAAGGTCCTCTTTCTGCTCAACTCGCCGGCGCAGCGGCTGGCCGGCGCGTTCTCAGCGGTGGCACGCAACCTGGCTTTCGTGGTGCAGCAAGGGGTCAAGGAAAACAAGTTTAAGGAATCAGCCGGCAATTAGAGTCGGCGTCGGCAGGCGTCGGAGATCAGACCGCGTCGGCCACAAGGTTCAGGAGGAGAACACGACGATGTCAGAACGGGTAGAAAAGCTGGTCGAAGATATCAAGGGGCTGACGCTTCTGGAGGCGGCGTCCCTGGTCAAGCGGCTCGAGGAGACGCTGGGCGTCTCGGCGGCTGCGGCGGCTCCCGTAGTGGTGGCGGGGGCGGGGGCTGGGGCGGCGGCCGCGGCTCCGGCGGAGGAGCAGACGGAATTCAACGTGATCCTGACCGCCGTGGGCGCCAACAAGATCAACGTGATCAAAGCCGTCCGTGAAGTCACCAGCCTGGGCCTCAAGGAGGCCAAGGATCTGGTGGATGGCGCGCCGAAACCGATCAAGGAAGGCGTGAGCAAGGAAGAGGCCGAGAACATCCGGAAGAAGTTCACCGACGCGGGCGCGACGGTAGAAGTGAAGTAGCTTTGCCGACGGGCCGGATTCCGCAGGGGTGTCCGGCGCCTTTCCTCCCCCCGGCGGGGAAGAAAGTGATGTGTCCTCACGAGCGAGAGGTCCGACGCTCCTGTAGGCTGCCAAGCTGTGGACGCACGAGCTTTGCATCCTCCCGCTCGAAAAGTGCATCAGAGCTATTAAGGGCTTGGTGTCGCTAAGACCTCCAGTTTCTCCGAATTCTCTGGCAAGGAGCAGAAGGTATGCCTAACGGCGGGAACGGCGCTGCTCGCCAGCGCATTAATTTCTCCAAGATTCCTTCGATCATCAATATTCCCAACCTCATCGAGGTCCAGAAGCGCTCTTACGAGCGTTTCCTGCAGATGGATATGCTGCCCTCGGAGCGCGAGGACGTGGGCTTGCAGTCGGTGTTCAATTCGGTTTTCCCGATTACCGACTTCCGCGGCATCTCGCAGCTCGATTTTGTGGACTATTCGATTGGCAACTGGGAATGCAAGTGCGGAAGCCTGCGGGGCCTGCATCACCGGCGGAGCACGTGCAAATACTGCGGCAACACGGTCATCACCGATCCGTTCAAGGTGGGCGACGTCCTTTGCGCGAAGTGCGGCCGGTTCAACAAGAACGTCGTGACCTTCTGCAACAAATGCGGCGACCCGGTGGCCTTGCAGCTCAAGTACGACGTCACGGAATGCCAGGAGCGCGGCATGACCTTCGCGGCCCCGCTCAAAGTGACCATCCGGCTCACCATCTACGACAAGGACAGCGACACCGGCCACAAGAGCATCCGCGATATCAAGGAACAGGAAGTTTATTTCGGTGAAGTTCCGCTGATGACGGAGAACGGCACGTTCATCGTCAACGGCACGGAACGGGTCATCGTCAGCCAGCTTCACCGCTCGCCCGGGGTCTTCTTTGAAACCAACTCCAGCCGCACCTACTTCCTGGGCAAGATCATCCCTTACCGCGGCTCGTGGGTGGAATTCGAGTACGACACCAAGAACGTCCTCTACGTGCGCATCGACCGCAAGCGCAAGTTTCTGGGGACCATCTTCCTGCGCGCCCTGGGCCTGAAGACCAACACCGACATCCTCAACACCTTTTACCAGGTCGAGACCATCAGCCTGAAAGACCGCAAACTCTTTTGGAGCGTTTCCGAGGGGCTGGTGGGCTTGAAGATTTCCAAGGCCATTGTCCACCCGCGCAGCGAGGAAACGATCGTGCCGGCGGGGCGAAAAATCAACGCCGCGGCGCTCAAGGAAATCCAGAAGGCCAAGATTGCGCAGGTCGAGATCGCCCCTCACGATCTCGAGGGAGCCTTCTCGGCCGCGGACATCGTGGACACCTCGACGGGCGAGGTGCTGCTCGAAGCCAACAATGAGCTGACGCCCAGCGTCCTCAATTCCATCCTCGACGCGAACATCGCCGAGATCCGCGTGTTCTTCCCCGAGCAGGACGAGGCCGGACCGGCCGTCAGCCAGACGCTCAAGCGCGATACGCTCAAGACGCCGCACGAGGCGCTGATCGAGATGTACCGCAAGATGCGGCCCGGCGACCCCCCGACGCTCGAGACCGCCACGGCACTGTTCAACGGCATGTTCTTCGACCCGCGCAAGTACGATTTCTCGCGTGTCGGCCGGCTAAAGTTCAACATCAAGCTGGGCTACTACACGAAGCTGAAATCCCGTGTCGACGACCGGGCCATGCAGCTCGAGCTGGAAGATTCCCGCAACCTGCCCGCCGCCAACTTCTACTTGATGGTGGACGACGAGAAGATGTTCGTGGGCCGGCGCGAGGGCAACCTGTGCTCGGAAGTGGTGCGCGGCTGCGAAGGGACCATGGCCACGGATCACTCCGAGCATTCCGTGGCGCAACTGCCGCTCGACAAGCGGACGCTCGAGCCGGAGGACTTCTACAGCTCCATCCTCTACCTCCTGAAGATGCGCAAGAACCCCACCGCCTTCACGCCGGACGACATCGACCACTTGGGGAACCGGCGCGTCCGTGCCGTGGGCGAGCTGCTCGAAAATCAGTTCCGCATCGGCCTGGTGCGCATGGAGCGCGCCATCAAAGAGAAGATGTCGGTCTACCAGGAAATGTCGACCGCCATGCCGCATGACCTCATCAACGCCAAGCCGGTCATGGCCGCCATCCGCGAGTTTTTCGGCTCCTCGCAGCTTTCGCAGTTCATGGATCAGACGAACCCGCTGTCGGAGATCACCCACAAGCGGCGGCTCTCGGCCCTGGGACCCGGAGGGCTCTCGCGCGAGCGCGCGGGGTTCGAAGTCCGCGACGTCCACCCGACCCACTACGGCCGCATCTGCCCCATCGAGACGCCGGAAGGCCCGAACATCGGATTGATCTCCTCCCTCTCCTGCTACGCGCGCATCAACGAGTACGGGTTCATCGAGAGCCCCTACCGCAAGGTGCGCAACGGACGGATCGTGGATTACGTCACCGTCACCAACGGCGGCGAGGGGGAGTGGAAAGTGGGCGAGCACGTCGAGCTCGCGGAGGTCGAGAAGGCCAACGAAGAGCTGAGCGAGAAGAAAAAGAAGACGATCGAATACGAGCCATACTCCTTCTACCTCTCGGCCTGGGAGGAAGACCAGCACATCATCGCCCAGGCGAACGTCGAAGTGGACGAGAAGGGCCGCATCGTCCACGACCTGGTCAACGCGCGCCAGGCGGGCAACTTCGTCCTGAAGCGCCGCGAGGAGATTGATTATATCGACGTCAGCCCCAAGCAACTGGTGAGCGTGGCCGCCTCGCTGATCCCCTTCCTCGAGAACGACGACGCCAACCGCGCGCTGATGGGCTCGAACATGCAGCGCCAGTCGGTGCCGCTCCTGCGCGCCGAGGCGCCGCTCGTCGGCACGGGGATGGAGGAGGTGACGGCGCGGGATTCCGGCGCGGTCGTGCTGTGCAAACGCAACGGCACCGTGGATCAGGTGGACAGCGAGCGCATCATCGTCCGCGTCGAGGGCGACGGCCAAAGCGGGCAGCTCTCCCGCGAGGTGGGCGCGGACATCTACCAGCTCATCAAATTCCGCCGCTCCAACCAGAACACCTGCATCAACCAGAAGCCGGTGGTCGAGAAGGGACAGCGGGTCACGGCGGGACAGGTTCTCGCCGACGGCCCCTGCACCGACCGCGGCGAATTGGCGCTGGGGCGCAATGTGCTCGTCGGTTTCATGCCCTGGCGCGGGTACAACTTTGAGGACGCCATCCTGGTCAGCGAGAAGCTCGTCAAGGAAGACTCCTACACCTCGATTCACATCGAAGAGTTCGAAATCGAGGCCCGCGACACCAAGCTGGGGCCGGAAGAAGTCACCCGCGACATCCCCAACGTCTCGGAGTCGCTCCTCAAGGATCTCGACGAGAGCGGCATCGTGCGCATCGGCGCCTACGTCAAGCCGGGCGATATCCTGGTGGGCAAGGTGACCCCCAAAGGCGAGACCCAATTGACGCCCGAGGAAAAACTCCTGCGCGCCATCTTCGGCGAGAAGGCCGGCGATGTGCGCGACGCCTCGCTCACCTGCCCGCCGGGCATCGAAGGCATCGTCGTCGACGTCAAGATTTTCTCCCGCAAGGGCCAGGAGAAGGACGAGCGCGCCAAAGACATCGAAGGCGCCCAGGTGGCGCGGCTCGAGAAGAACTTGAGCGACGAAATCCGCATCCTCAACGACGAGCGCCTGAAGCGGCTGGCGGCGCTGCTCGAAGGCGAGAAGCTGCTCGCCGACTTGCACGACGAGAAGACCAATAAGCGGCTCCTCACCAAGGGCACGGACCTCAACGTCGAGGTCCTGGCGCGGATCTCCGCCCGCAACTTGAAGCGCATCCGCATCGCCAAGAAAGATCCGACGCTGTTCGAGCGCATCGATGAAATCGAGGAGATGACCTCGCGGCAGATCGACATCCTGCGCAAGATCACCGAGGAAAAAATCCAGAAGCTCAAGAAGGGTGACGAGCTGCCGCCGGGCGTCATCAAGCTGGTCAAGGTCTACATCGCCATGAAGCGCAAGCTTTCCGTGGGCGATAAGATGGCCGGCCGCCACGGCAACAAGGGCGTGATCGCGCGCATCCTGCCCGAGGAGGACATGCCCTACATGCCCGACGGCACGCCGGTCGAGGTCGTGCTCAACCCGCTGGGCGTTCCCTCCCGCATGAACGTGGGCCAGATTCTCGAAACGCACCTGGGTTGGAGCTCCCGCGAGCTCGGCGGCAAGATTCGCGACCTGCTTTCCCAGGAGAATTGCGCGGAGCTGCTCCGCAAAGAGATCAAGGGTTTGTACCGGTCGAGTCCCATGGCGGCCAAGGTCGAAGCCATGGACGACGCGGAAGTCCTCGACTACGCGCGGTCCTTGCAGGAGGGCCTGCCCTTCTCCACGCCGGTGTTCGACGGGGCCACGGAGAGGGAAATCAAGGAGTTCCTGAACAAGGCCGGACTGCCCGCCTCCGGCAAGATTCAGCTCTTCGACGGGATGACCGGCGAGCCCTTCGAGCAGCCGGTCACCGTCGGCTACATTTACATGCTGAAACTCTCGCACCTCGTGGACGACAAGATCCACGCCCGCTCCATCGGCCCCTACTCGCTCATCACCCAGCAGCCCCTGGGCGGCAAGGCGCAATTCGGCGGCCAGCGCTTCGGCGAAATGGAAGTCTGGGCGCTGGAGGCTTACGGCGCCGCCTACATCCTCCAGGAACTGCTCACCGCCAAGTCCGACGACGTTTACGGCCGCGCCAAGATCTACGAGGCGATCGTCAAAGGTGAGGCGGCGATCGAGCCGGGCGTTCCGGAATCGTTCAACGTTCTCGTGCGCGAGCTCCAGAGCCTGTGCCTGGATGTGGAATTGATCAAGAAACCCAAGGAGCAGCTTGAGCCCGTTGGCAGCGAATAGCGAGGCTCAGCGCCCCGGCGGCGACAACCATGAAATGCTTTTCTCCTTCAAAGGAGGCCTACCTTGTTTCGTAGCAGCCCTTACGATCGAGTCAGTCTGATTGGCGAGTTTGATGCCATCCGCATCAGCCTCGCATCGCCGGAAAAAATCCGCTCCTGGTCCCACGGTGAGGTCACCAAGCCCGAGACCATCAACTACCGAACGTTCAAGCCGGAGCGTGACGGCCTGTTTTGCGCCAAGATCTTCGGACCCATCACCGACTGGGAATGCCTGTGCGGAAAGTACAAGCGCATGAAGCACCGCGGCGTGATCTGCGACAAGTGCGGGGTCGAGGTGACGCTCTCCAAAGTCCGGCGCGAGCGCCTGGGACACATCGAGCTGGCGTCCCCCTGCTCGCACGTCTGGTTCTTTAAGGGCCTGCCCAGCCGCATCGGACACTTGCTGGACATTTCCCTGCGGGACCTCGAGCGCGTGCTCTACTTTGAAAGCTACATCGTCGTCGATCCGGGTGAAGCGCCGGTCAAGGAAAAGGAACTGCTCAACGAGGACCGCTACCGGCAGCTCCTGCAGGAATTCCCTGGCAAGTTCCGCGCCGGCATGGGCGCCGAGGCCATCAAAGAACTTCTGAAGCGCGTCGACATTGATACCGTGGCCGGAGACCTGCGCGACAAGATGAAGAACGATCCTTCGCAGCAGAAGCGCATCAAACACGCCAAGCGCCTGAGGGTGGTCGAGGCCTTCCGCAAGTCGGGCAACAAGCCGGAGTGGATGATCCTGGACGTGCTGCCCGTCATCCCGCCGGAGCTCCGGCCGCTCGTGCCGCTCGATGGCGGGCGGTTCGCCACCTCCGACCTCAACGACCTCTACCGGCGCGTCATCAACCGCAACAACCGGCTGAAGAAGCTCATGGAGCTGCACGCCCCGGATGTCATCGTGCGCAACGAAAAGCGCATGCTGCAAGAGGCGGTGGACGCGCTGTTTGACAACGGCCGCCGCGGGCGCGTTCTGCGGGGCGCCAACAACCGGCCGCTCAAATCGCTCTCCGACACGCTCAAGGGCAAGCAGGGCCGTTTCCGCCAGAACCTGCTCGGCAAGCGCGTGGACTACTCGGGCCGCTCGGTCATCGTCGTCGGTCCCGAGCTGAAGCTCCATCAGTGCGGGTTGCCCAAGAAGATGGCGCTCGAGCTCTTCAAGCCGTTCATCTATCACCGGCTCGAGCAGGCGGGCCAGTGTACGACCATCAAAGCCGCCAAAGAAATGGTGGAACGCCAGGAGCCGGTAGTGTGGGACATTCTCGAGGAGGCCATCAAGGACCATCCCGTTCTCCTCAACCGCGCGCCCACGCTGCACCGGCTGGGCATCCAGGCCTTCGAGCCCGTCCTCGTCGAGGGCAAGGCGATCAAGATCCATCCCCTGGTCTGCACGGCCTTCAACGCCGACTTCGACGGCGACCAGATGGCCGTCCACATTCCGCTGTCACCCGAGGCGCAGATCGAAGCCTCCGTGCTGATGCTCTCCTCGCGCAACATTCTCTCCCCCGCCAACGGACAGCCGCTGGCGATTCCCAGCCAGGATATTGTGCTGGGGATTTACTATCTGACGAAGGACAAGAAGGGGGCGAAGGGTGAGGGGCGCGCCTTCGCCAACGTCGAAGACGTTCTGCTGGCTCTCGAGGCGCATGAAGTGGAAACCCTCACCCCCATCCGCCTCCGCTTCACGGGGCGCGTCATCGACCTGACGACCGCCTACGACGATCAAGATGTTCTGCACACCGAGCCCATCACCGTGAAGAACCAGTTCATCTCGACGACGGTCGGCCGGGTGATCCTCAACGACCACCTGCCGAAAGAGATGCCCTTCATCAACGGCCTGCTGCGCAAGAAGGGCCTGGGGGCGTTGGTGAATTACTGCTACTTGCGGTTTGGCCTCGAGACCACCGTGCAGATGCTCGACGGGGTCAAGGCGCTGGGTTTCCTTTACGCCACGCGCGCCGGGATTTCCATCGGCATCGACGACCTCATCGTGCCCCTCAACAAAGCCGACCTCGTCAACGCCGCGGAAAAGGAAGTCATCGAGGTCGAAAAGCAGTACCAGGATGGCGCCATCACCCACGGCGAGCGCTACAACAAGGTGATCGCCATCTGGTCGAACGTCACCGACCGCGTGGCCGACGAGATGTTCCAGGCCATGGAAGCCCAGGACACGGCTGGAAAGCTCAACCCCATTTACATCATGGCCGATTCCGGCGCGCGCGGCTCGAAACAGCAGATCCGCCAGCTCTCCGGCATGCGCGGACTGATGGCCAAGCCCTCGGGGGAGATCATTGAGACCCCCATCACCGCCAATTTCCGCGAGGGGCTGAACGTGCTGCAGTACTTCATCTCCACTCACGGCGCGCGCAAGGGATTGGCGGATACGGCACTCAAGACGGCGGACTCCGGCTACCTGACGCGCCGCCTGGTCGACGTCGCGCAGGACGTGATCATTTCCGAGTGGGACTGCGGCACGCTGGACGGCATCTACGTCGAGCCGATCGTCGAAGCGGGGGAAGTCGTCGAGCCGCTGCGCGACCGCATCGTGGGCCGCGTCTCGCTCGAGCAGATCAAAGACTACGAAGGCAGCGTCATCGTCGACGTCAACCAGGAGATCAACGAAGACCTGGCAGCCGCCATCCAGGCGGCGGGCATCGAGCGCGTCCGGATCCGTTCGGTGCTCACCTGCGAGTCCCGCCGCGGCGTCTGCGTGCGCTGCTACGGGCGCAACCTCGCCACCGGCCGCCTCGTGGAGATGGGCGAAGCCGTGGGCGTCATCGCCGCGCAATCGATCGGCGAGCCCGGGACGCAGCTCACCATGCGGACGTTCCACATCGGCGGCACGGCCAGCCGCATCTCCGAGCAGTCCACCCTGGAAGCGCGCTCGAACGGCCTCGTCAAGTTCAGCAGCCTCCAGACGGTGACCAACCGCGAGGGCCACTTCGTGGTGATGAACCGCAACGGCGCGGTCATCATCGTGGATGAAAAGGGCCGCGAGCGCGAACGGCACTCGGTCGTTTACGGCGCTAAGATCAAATTCCCGGACGGCGCGGCGGTCAAAGTGGACGACGTCATCGTTGAGTGGGACCCGTACACGTTCTCAATCCTCACGGAGGTCGGCGGCACGGTACAGTTCAAAGACCTCGAGCCCGGCGTCACACTCCATGAACAAGTGGACGAAGTCACCGGCCTCTCGCAGTGGGTGGTCATGGAAGCTCCGGATGAGAAGTATCAGCCGATGATCGTGGTCAAGAGCGACGACGGAAAGTCGAAGGGCACCAAGAAATACCTGATGCCGTCGCGCGCTCACCTGATGGTGCACGAAGGCGACGAGGCGAGCCCGGGCGACGTGCTGGCCAAGATCCCGCGGGAAACCACCAAAACCAAGGACATCACCGGTGGTCTGCCGCGCGTCGTCGAGCTCTTCGAAGCGCGCAAGCCGCATGAGACCGCCGTCATCACCGAAATCGACGGCATCGTGCGCTACGGCGACATCTCCAAGGGGCAGCGCAAGATCCTGGTCGTCCCGGATCATGGCGAGCCGAAGGAATACCTGCTGCCGCGCGGCGTCCACGTCTCGGTGCAGGAGGGCGAGCGGGTGCGCGCCGGTGAACCGCTTATGGACGGCCCGCGCAACCCGCACGACATCCTCGCCGTGCTGGGCGAAAAAGAACTGCAGAAATATCTGGTGGATGAAATCCAGGAGGTCTACCGGCTGCAGGGTGTCAACATCAACGATAAGCACATCGAAACCATCGTCCGCCAAATGATGCGCTGGGTGAAGGTGGAAGAGGTCGGCGACACCGAATTCCTCCTCGAAGAACAGGTCGATAAATTCCGCTTCCGCGAGGAGAACGAGCGGGTGACCACCAAGGATAGCAAGCCCGCCACCGGCCGGCCCTTGCTCCTCGGCATCACGAAGGCCTCGCTCTCGACGGATTCGTTCATCTCCGCCGCCTCCTTCCAGGAGACCACGCGTGTCCTGACGGAAGCGGCCATCCGTGGCTCCGTTGATCACCTGCGCGGCCTGAAGGAGAACGTCATCATGGGCCGCCTGATTCCGGCGGGAACCGGCCTCGAAGGCTACCGCAACTTCAAACTCCTCACCGAGGTCGAGCTGCCGCCGCCGGAGGCCATGCCGCCCGAGGGTGTACCCGAGGAACCCACGCTACCCGGCGCGCCTTCGCCCGGCGCCGCTGCAGAACTGGCCGACGAGGACGAAGCAAGAACCTAACTGCAGTGACGAGTGACCAGTGACAAGTCCGAAGAGACTGGGTTAGTTCGTCACTGGTCACTTCGCTTATGCAATTCATCTGCTGAATGGGTCCGCGACAAAGAAGCTGCCAACCTGTGCGATTACTTCGCGCCGAACCCTACCTTGTATGCCCGCGGCAACCGCCCCACCTCCAAGGCCGACGACGCCAAGAAGAAGTTCGATTCGCTATTCAATACGTGACGGCCCGTCCGACGGAATCGCGAAATCGCATCTCAATCAACCGCCTGCTGACTTGCAGCTGTGGAATTGCTGCCTCGTGTTACACTCTGCCAATGCAAATTCAAAATTCCGGATTCCAGAGGTAGAGATGAAGTACGAGGGCTTCGAACAACTGCCCGTCTGGCAAGCGAGCATGCAACTGGGCGTCAGGATCCATGCTCTAACAGGGAAGCCAGACTTTCGCAGACAACGTAGCCTTGGCGACCAGATTGAGCGCGCGGTCGTTTCCATTTCCAATAATATTGCGGAAGGATTCGAGCGCGGGACAAATCAAGAGCTTCTGACTTTTCTCAATTTTTCCCGCGGTTCCGCTGGCGAAGTGCGCTCCATGCTTTGCTTGCTGGAACGCCTGCCCGCTTTCCGCGACCTGGAATCCGAAATCTTGAACCTAAAATCGGAGGTGAAAGCATTTCCCGACAACTCGGCGTCTGGATTCGCTCGCCCCAGGATTCCGAGTTGTGGGGCCAGCGCTATGTGACGGAGAGAACGCGCCGGGCGACAGAAGCGCGCCGCGAGCGCGAGGCGTTTCTGGAAAAGCTGGAGTGGATTCACAGGGCAACGCTTGGGCCCGAGAATGGCCCTGAGGGGCGCGGAACTTATCAATCTGGAATCTGAAATCTTGAATTCCAGCCCGACGGCTCTGCCCCCACAGCCGACGACGCCAAGAAGAAGTTCGATTCGCTATTCAAGGCCTAGAATTCACATCTTGCACATGTGAGGAGGGTGGGTTGAACGGAATGCTCCAGAGGGCCGCAGCACAACCCCGGACAGCCTGTCACGGATCGCCTTCGCCGCGCAACGCCCTCTCGGCTCTCCTTCCCCTTGCGCTGATCCTCACATTCGGCCCACGCCCGGCATCTCCTCAGCAGACTGCACAGAAGTTGGTTCCTGCCCCGCCGAACGCATCCGTCCAACCCCTCAGCCCCAAGGGAAAGCTGGAATTCTGCCTCCATGCGAGCTTCGGCCCAGTCGCATTGCTAAGGTCGAGCCTAGCAGCAGGCGTAAATCAGTGGCGCGACTACCCGAAGGAGTGGGGACAGGGCGCTGAGGGTTACGGCCGGCGTTTCGCTTCCTCCCTGGGACAGAGGACGGTGAAGAACTCCATCCGGTTCGTCACCACGACTGCCCTCCGTGAGGATCCAAGATACTTCGCCTCAGGTCAGAAAAGCTTCTCGCGCAGAGTAGGGCACGCCATTGCCTCTGTCTTTCTCACGCGTACAGATCGTGGAGGCAGACGATTGAACGTCTCCGGGCTTGCCAGCACCGTGGGAAGCGAATTCATTGGCAACCAATGGTATCCACCTCGCGTTGGCACGACGAATGATGCCTTGAGAGGGAGCGCCATCACCCTGGGGCTCGACGCCACAATGAATCTGGCCAGGGAATTCTGGCCAGACATCAGGAAGTTGCTCCGTCGCTAAACCTGCCGCGCAGTGCCGGGGGCGCTGTCACAGTTCGAACCCGCCCGCCTTCTCGAAGGCGTGAGCGGCTTCGAGCAGCCGAGCTTCATCGAAGTGCTTGGCGAAGATTTGCATGCCGAGGGGGAGGCGCGGCTCGGACTTGGTCTTGCCACAGGGGACCGAGATGCCGGGGATTCCGGCCAAACTGGCGGTCACGGTGTAGATATCGGCGAGGTACATCTCGAGCGGGTCGTCCATCTTCTCGCCGAGCTTAAAGGGCGGGATGGGGGAAGTCGGCGTGACGATCACGTCCACCTTGTCGAAGGCCTCGATGAAATCGCGCGCGATGAGGGTGCGCACCTTCTGGGCCTTGAGGTAATAGGCGTCGTAATATCCCGAACTCAAAACGTGCGTGCCGAGCATGATGCGGCGCTTGACCTCCGCGCCGAACCCGCGGTCCCGGGTCTTGCGGTACATGTCGCGCAGGTCGGAGTATTCGCTCGAGCGGAACCCGTAGCGCACGCCGTCATAGCGCGCCAGGTTCGAGCTCGCCTCCGCCGTGCAGATAATGTAGTAGCAGGCGATGGCGTAATCGGTGTGTGGCAGGCTGATGTTCTCGATCTTGCAGCCGAGCTTCGCGAAGATGTCGATGGCCTTCTGGAGGTTGTCGCCGATCTCCGGGTTGAGCCCGGCGAGATACTCCTTCGGCACGCCCACGCGCAGCCCGCTCACGTCCCGATCGAGGCCCGCTACATAATCGGGGACGGGAACGTCCGCGGAGGTTGAATCCATCGAATCGCGCCCGGCAATCGTTTCGAGCACCAAGGCGACGTCGCCCACCGTCCGGCCGAACGGTCCGATATGGTCGAGCGACGAGGCGAACGCCACGAGCCCGTAGCGCGACACCCGGCCGTAGGTCCCCATCATGCCGACGATTCCGCAGAAGGCCGCCGGTTGGCGGATCGAGCCGCCGGTATCGGAGCCCAGCGCCACCGTGGCCAGATTCGCCGCCACCGCCGCGCCCGAACCGCCGCTCGATCCTCCGGGCACGCGGGCCAGATCGTGAGGGTTGTGGGTGGGGAAGAAACCGGAGTTTTCCGTCGAAGAACCCATCGCGAATTCGTCGCAATTCGTCTTGCCCACAATGCAAGCGCCGGCCGCTTCGAGCCTCTGGACGGCCGTCGCGTCGTAGGGAGCCACGTAGCTTTCGAGAATCCGGGAAGCGCAGGTGGTCTTCAGGCCGCGAGTAAGGATCACATCTTTGACCGCCACCGGGACCCCGGCGAGCGGCGGAAGCGCTCCGCCGGCCGCAATCTTGCGGTCGATTTTCCGGGCTTGCTCGAGCGCGCGCTCCGGCGAAAGCGATAGGTAGGCGCGCACTTCCTGGTCGCGCGTGGTAATCCGGTCGAGGTGCGCGCGTACGACTTCCTCGGCGGAGGCCTCGCGCTCGGTCAGCCGCTCACGAATCTCCGGGATGGTCAGCGCGGTCAAATCCATAAAGAATGAAACTGGAAACTGGAAAATAGAAACTCGAAATTGGAAACTCGAAACCCGAAAATCGAAAATGGAAACTCGGAACTGGTGTCCTTCGTGTTTTCTAGTTTCTAATTTCCACTTTCTAATTTCCAGTTTCCAATTTCCAATTTCCAACTCGCGGTTATTCGCGCTCGATGACTCGCGGGACCTTGAAGTAATCCGCGCCGCGTTCCGGAGCGTTGCCCAGCGCTTCGTCCTGATGGAAGGTGGGGCGGGGGCGGTCCTTCCGCAGCGCCGGATTCTCCGCGGCGGGATAGGTGACCTGCGCCATCGGTTCCACCTCCGTCGTATCCAGCTCGTTCAGCTTCTGCATGTACGCCAGGATCGAATCGAGCTGCGGCAGAAACTTCTTCACCTCCTCCTCGGCCAATTCCAGGTGAGCGAGTTCCGCCACGTAGCGAACGTCTTTTTCGGTCAGAGCCATCAGTGCACCTTGCGGTCGGGGCGCGAAAAATACTTGGAATAGGAACGCTGCAGGACCCCGGAGAGTTCCGGCTCGAGCCTTGCCGCCCCAACTTGCCCCTCCGCGGGCAGAAGCTCGAACGCCACGGGCCAGGACTGCGCGGCGATGGCCTTGCCGACCAAGCGCGGCCACAGCGAAGCCAGCACGTCCACGTAAGCCGGGTCCGACGGCCGCAGATGGCGCTTGAACACTCCGGGCAGAATCTTTCCCACCTCTTCCATTCTTCCACCCCGTTTGCGGCTCGAGAAAGGTCACACAGTTTAGCACACCCGCGAACGCTGTGGAACCGAGTGGCGAGGCTCGTCGGAGTTTTTGTGGGGGCCGCTCCTGACGCGTTGTCGCGACGTGAAACGAGCGCCCCCGCGCATCGGGGAAAGCACGAGTGCCGGGCTCCCGATATCATCGGGACGACTTCCGCCCGGCGCTACACGAGAGTGTATAATCGCCAATTCCATGCGCCTGATCCTTGCCTCCGCCTCGCCGCGCCGCCGCGAACTCCTGAGCCGCGCCGGGCTGGAATTTGAAGTAAGGCCAAGCTCAACCGAGGAAGTCATCCGGCCGGGCGAGCTGCCGGCAAAATACACTGCGGTACTATCCAGGCCAAGGATCAGGAAGCTGGCGATCATGCTCGACCAGAACTGCACAGTCGCAATATAGCCTTGCCCTTCGGGCCCCAACATGCGGGCCAACAAGATGCTGGAGACAAAGGAAGTGCCTAGTGTAAAGAAACGCACCGTATAGGTCTCTACCGTCAGGCCGATAATGGTTTTGGCGTCAAGGTCCCGTGTCATCGACAAGTATGCTTACCTCTTCTGGGCTTGCCATTCGGCCAAACGCTGCCGCACATCGGCAGCGCCGGGGGACAGCTTGAGCAGGCGCTGATAAGACCCGACGGCTTCGTCCCATTGTCCCAGTGCAGCATAGGCCAGACCCAAATAGCGATAGTACATAACCTGATCATCCTGAATTGTCAGTGCTTGCT
>JAIQGH010000024.1 GCA_020072655.1 Terriglobia bacterium
CCCCCACCGAGCTTCGCCAGGATGCGGTAGTGGGAAACGGTCTGGCCGACCATGCGGTACTGGCCTCACCGCAGGATGTGGGCTAAGTGTGGATGGCGCCAGCATACGCCGGGTGTACCGGCAAGTCAACGCATGTTGGATATGGAACCAGTCTCCCTTTGCCGAAACGGTTCCCGTGCGGCGCAGCTTGAAAGGACAGGCAACAACTGCAGCCAGAGGAGCTACGCGAAGTCACCAAGTGTTACCGACGCTTCCGCAGGGCCGAACCAAGATTGTGGACGAGGGACGGCGAACTCGGAAAGAACCCCGCCCTAAGTTAGCGCTTAGGGGGAACGCCCCCTCGTCGCTGAGGCTGAGGCCGACACGGAATCCATTGTCAAGCATTTGGCTGGGGAATCGGTTCCGGCCTCGCATCCAGGAGCTGTCTTACCTTCTCCACGAGCGAACCAGCAGTAAAAGGCTTTGGCAGGAAGGATGCGCCGAACTTTTCGCTTCCGACGAGCGCAGCGGGATTCTCAACATATCCGGACATATAGAGAACCTTGGTATTCGGACACCAGAAGCCCAGGTATTTCGCCAGGTGGTGCCCGTGGAGGATTGGCATAACCACGTCAGTCAGCAGGAGATGAATTGTCTCCGAATACTCCTTCGTGATCGTGACTGCTTGCTCGGGGTCGGCTGCGACAAGCACGGTGCACCCTCGCGCCTGTAGGACCCTGGTCACAAACGATCGGACGGTCTCCTCGTCTTCCACTACGAGGACAGTTTCGGACCCGCGGTTGATCACCGGGAGATCACCGCCGGCTTTCGGCAGCTCGGCAGCCGACTTTTTCGGGATCGCCGGCAAATAGATCCTGAAGGTTGTTCCTTTCCCCAGCTCGCTGGAAACCCGAACGTGGCCGCCGCTTTGCTGGACGATCCCGTAGACCACGGCCAGTCCCAAGCCTGTCCCCTTGCCCTTTTCTTTCGTGGTGAAGAACGGTTCAAAGATGTGCGACTGAGTCTCAGCGTCCATGCCCCCGCCCGTGTCCCTGACCGCCAGCAGGACGTAAGGGCCCGGCGGGATGGAGAGGCGGTCGGCGGGCGGGCTTTTGTCGAATTGGACGTTGGCTGTCTCGATCGTAATCGTGCCACCGTGCGGCATGGCGTCCCGCGCATTTACGCCCAGGTTGAGGATCACCTGCTCGATTTGCCCAGGGTCGACCTTCACGCTCTCGAGGTCGCTCCCACCGGCGTTGACAAGGAGAATGTCCTCCCCAATCAACCGCCGCAGCATGTTCTGAATGTTGGCCACGGTGGCGTTCAGATCGAGGACCTGCGGCGACAGGACTTCGCGGCGACTGAACGTCAAAAGCTGCCGAGTCAGGGAGGCGGCCCGGTCGGATGCTTTCTTGATTTCGATGACCTGCGCATGGCAGGCATCGTTGGCATCGAACCGCTCCAACACGAGGTCGCTATGTCCCCCGATGATGGTCAGATGGTTGTTGAAGTCGTGCGCGATTCCTCCCGCGAGTCGCCCGCCGGATTCCTCAGCCAGCGGGCGGGCAGGGTCAGAAGCAGGACAGAAGAAACAAGGAAACCGATGGCAAGCAGCCAGAGATTTGGTGAGACCGTCGAACTGCGGAAAAACAACATCGCCGTGAGGATAAGCCAGAGAATCCCGCGCAACTCAAACAACGCTGACCGCTTGTTAGGACTTCCCCCACTTCCGCCAGGCATGAAGCTTCCTCCATTCCCACGAGGCCTTGGAACGAGACGCGTGGGCCCGATGGACTCCACCTTACCCCCGCCCAGACGAGCGGGAGTCCCACACGGGAACACCTTTTGAACGCTCGTTCCCCAGCCATGGCATCGTGGCAACGCGGATGCCAGACCTCAAAATGTCCTAGCTGAGTATCTCCTGTGGTTTCTGTTGGTTACGAGATGGATTTGGTTCGCCCCGAGTGCTACGCAGGCCGCTTGATGGGCCCCGAGGGGAAACGATCTATCAAAACGAGACAGCGACCAACCAGGACGCCCGATTCCAGAGCACCGGCAAGTCGGTTAGTACTTCGCGTTGCCGTTGCCCCTTTTTGCTACAGAAAGCCGTCGTCGGGCTGGCGGCCTGGCGGCACCTGAGACGGTCGCTGCTGAAGTGGGCGCTGGCGGGCCGCTCGCAGCATGGACCCGACGCCGCGGCCCCCGCCGACAGCACTAGCCGAAGATTTTGGCGCCGCTTGGCCACCACTGTCTCCCAAGGGGAGCCCAACACTCGGGGGCGCCAAGGAGGCAAATTGGAGCTCCAATGCCTGAACGGCCGAGCGGCTATGGTGCATGACCCACTCGCGACTGCCAAACTTATTTTCAGGAGCACAAGCGCAGCTATCTGGGTTAGAATCTCCGCGCCTGAACCGCGCTCGCGGCAAAAGAAGCGTTCTCTCTTCCACACGGAGATCAACGAGGTTTCATGAACGGCATCCCGGTTCTGCACGTCGAAGCGGAATCGATCGCCCGCGCGTGGGAAGCATCCCTCATCGAGCTTCATCACCACGGCGGTAGCGTCAAGACGCAGTATGACAAGCCCGAGGATCCTCCCAGCAAAGACGCCACGATGCTCATCACCGTCACGGACCCGCTCCGCGAGCCGATGATTCACCGAGACTTCCCCGGCGGCCCCGAGGACTTGCAGGAATACGTCATGGAAGTTTGCGAGGGGATCAAGGACCATCTGGTGCGTGATCCCAACGATCCCACCGATAGCCGCTGGGAATACACGTACCATCAGCGGCTTTTCGCGTATACGGTGCCCGGCCAAGCGCCGGTCGACCAAATCGAAGCTATGTGCCAGAAACTCGCGCAGGCCCCCTTCACGCGGCGCGCCCAGGCCATCACTTGGAAAGTCTGGGAGGATAACGCGTGTTACGACGCGGCGTGCCTGCAGAGTATCTGGTGTCGGATCACGGAGGACGATGGCCAGCCGGTCCTGAGCATGAACGTGCGTTTCCGCTCCAACGACGCGTACAAGGCAGCCTTCATGAACATCTTCGCGCTGGTGGAACTCCAGCGCCGGATCGCCGCGCGGCTCGGCGAACTTTCCGGACGGCCGGTTCGCGTTGGACGTTACTGCCACCTCGCCGACAGTTACCATATCTATGGGTCGTACTTCCGGGAGTTCGAGGAGCGCTTCTTGCGCTCGCTCGAAAGGCGGACCTTCGAAAAGCGCACCATGCGCTATGCAGACCTGCACGAGATGATGGAAGGGGCGCGCCCGGCTATCTTGGAAAAAGCCCGGAGAATGGGTGGGGGGAAGCGCGAGTAGGCGATGGGCTACGCCATTATGTCCGCCTGTTCGCTGGCTCCCTGCCCGGCCGCGCGGGATTCCTGCAACGAAAAGGACTTGGATTACTTGGGGTTTGGCAGTAAAGATGCCACCTAACATACTTTCTGGGGGAGGGTAAAATGCCCGAGTTGTCAAAACTGACCGATGCCATTATTGACGGTGACTCCAAGACAGCCGTCGCCCTCACCAAGGAGGCGCTCGACGCAAAGGTCGATGCGCAGGAACTGGTCAGCAAGTACATGATCCCCGCGATGGATGAAGTCGGCCGGCGGTATGAGATCGGCGACTGCTTTGTGCCCGAGCTCCTCATTGCCGCGCGCGCCATGAAAGGCGCGCTGGAGCTTATTCGTCCGCTGCTGGCGGCGAGCGGGGCCAAGCCCGTGGGACGGGTGCTGATTGGCACGGTCAAAGGAGACCTGCACGACATCGGAAAGAACTTGGTGGCCTCGATGCTGGAGGGGGCAGGGTTCGAGGTCATTGACCTGGGCGTCGATGTTCCGCCGGAGAAAATCCTCGGCGAACTCAAGACCCGAAAAGTCAACATGGTGGCACTCTCGGCCCTGCTGACCACCACCATGCCCGGCATGAAGACCGTGATCGAAGAGCTGAAGAAAGCGGGCGTGCGGGAACAAGTGAAGGTCATCGTGGGTGGCGCGCCGGTGACGCAGCGGTTCGCAGATGAGATCGGCGCCGACGGTTACAGTGACAACGCGAACGGCGCGGTCAGTGTGGCGCGGAAGCTGGTAAACGCATGAACAAACCTTGGCCGCGCCATCCAGCCGTCGAGGTGGGGCGGACGGCGCCGCTCCGTAAATTGTCTTAGCTCCCAAGTTCCGTAAGCAGCTCGTGCGCCGGTTGCCCTCCGCAGGGGTTGAGTCTGCCCCATCCAGCCTGCGACGAACCACTTCCGATTCATGGAAGGAAAGCAATGAGCGGTGACGCAGGACGTGATAATGGCAACCTTTTGAAGTCGGCCTTTGAGGGCGGGCATTTCCTGACGACGGCGGAGCTGGTCCTCGGCCGGGACCACAACGTCGCGGAAGCGGAGACCTTTGCCCGGGAGGCGTCCGAGCACCCGAACGGGATTCGCGTCGTCAGCGTCACGGACCTTCCGGGGGGGAATCCCGCGCTGCCGCCGGAAGCCTTCATCTCCACCCTCCTCGCCCACAAGCTGACGCCTATTGCGCATCTCACAGGCAAAGATGGCAACCGGGCATTTCTGGAGGGTCGCCTCCACGCCCTGGCGCGCCTCGGCGTGGAGAACATCCTGGCCCTGACCGGGGACGCCCAGAAAGAAGGCTTCGGCGGCAGATCCAAGCCGGTGTATGACCTCGATTCGGTCCTCATCTTGTGGCTGCTTCAGGCGATGCGGAGCGGACTCGAGTACAACCTGGGCGCCCGTATGGCGCGCACCACCCCCTTTGATTTCTTTGCGGGCGCGGTCGTCAACCCTTACAAGGTCCGGGAGCCGGACCAGATGATGCAGTTCTACAAGCTGCAGTTGAAGGTCGCCGCTGGGGCCCGTTTCATCATTACGCAATTGGGGTTCAATCTCCGCAAGCTATATGAACTCAAGCAATACATGGAACGAGAGGGGCTGGCCCACATTCCCGTGTTGGCGAACGTCTACGTGCCGACCGCCAAAATCGCGCAGATGATGCAGTCGGGGGAGCTCGCGGGCTGTGTGGTGAGCGATGAGTTCATCCGGCAGCTGGAGAGCGAGAAAAAGCCGCAGCGCCTGGAGCGGGCCGCGCTCATGGTGGCGGCGGCGAAGGAGCTGGGATTTGCCGGCGCACACATTGGCGGGTTCGGGCTGACGCATCGGGATTTCATGAGCATCATCGAACGGGCCGCCGCGATCGGCGGCGGGTGGCGGAACCGCCTGGAGGAACTCGTCTTCGCCTATCCGAACGAGTTCTATCTCTTCCCGCGCGGCCATGACGGCCTCAGCGATGGGCGGGGCAGCTATCAGCTCACGCGTGTCCGGCCACGAGCTTCCTGGACGCAAAGCTTTTCCAGCCTGTTCCATCGTCACTTCATCTCTCGGGAATCTTTCGTGGCGCGCTTCCTCGCGGCGCGATTGAAGCCGGGGAACCAGCCGAATGGTGGCAGTTCCTGGCGGCGCGGCTTGTGGTGCGCCCTGCTTGAACCATCTTCACTTTACCGCAAGGCGACAGTGGGGTGTGTGAGTTGCGGCGATTGTATCCAGGAACATTTGAATTATGCAGGGTGCTCCATGCGTTGGTGTTATAAAGAGCTGCGGAACGGCCCTTGTGGCGGGTCGCGCGTGGATGGCAGTTGTGAGGCGCGTCCGGAGTTGCCCTGCATCTGGAACCTCGTCTACCTGGCGACGCTGGCCGTCGGCGACGACCCGAAGAAATTCGCGCGGACGCTGATCCCGCCGCGCAACTGGTGTCTGGACCGCACGAACGCACTGGCGAACCGCCTGGCGGGCTTGGACAACCTCTGCAAGCGGCAAGAACTGCCGGTCGCTGCGGAGAAAACACAGGAAGGGAGCCGAACGTAATGTGGCTTATCGGTGAACTGATCAATTGCACGCGCAAGAAGGTGGGCGCCGCCGCGGCAGCTCGAGACGCCGAATTCATCAAAGAAACGGCGCGCAGGCAAATCAGCGCCGGGGCGCACATGCTGGACGTGAACGGGGGCCTTCCCGGCCAGGAGGCGGAGTGTCTGACCTGGCTGGTGAACGTTGTGCAGGAAGCCGTGCCGATTCCCCTCTGCCTGGACAGCGCCGATCCGGTGGCCCTGCGCCAGGCGCTGCCGCTTTGCCGGCAGCGGGCGATGATTAATTCCATTACCGATGAACCGGCTCGCTATGAGGCCCTGTTGCCGCTGATTAAGGAATTCCATCCGAAAGTCATCGCCCTTTGCATATCACCCGCCGGACCGCCCACCGGCGTCGAGGACCGCATTGCCACGGCGTCCCGGCTGGTGGAGCGTCTTACGGGGGAAGGCCTGGCGCTCGACGACATTTACGTGGACACCTGCGTTCTCCCCGTCAGCACCGGCCCCGAGCACGGCAAGGCGTTTATCGAGGCCGTCGGCCAGATCCGCCAGCGATATCCTGGTGTCCACATCAGCGCCGGGGTCAGCAATGTTTCGTTCGGCCTTCCCCTGCGCAAACTCCTGAATGAGGTTTTCCTGATGCTCCTGATGGCCCACGGCCTGGATACGGCCATCGTGGATCCTTGCGACCATCAGCTGATGATGAATCTGTGGGCAGCGGAGGCTCTCCTCGGCCGCGACGAGTATTGCCTCAACTACCTGCGCGCCTTCCGGGAAGGGAAACTGGAGTTGCCTGCCGCCTGAGATCCTGCGCGGAGGTCAGGCTCTTAACACGTCCGCTTCTAGCGACGGCTTGCCGCGGCCGGGCCCGGCGAGCGCGCTGACAGCTTTGAGGAGAAACCGCATGAGTGCCGTCCTTCAAAAACTTCTCGCCCATGCTCCTGTCTTGCTGGATGGTGCGCTCGGGACGCAGCTTCTCAAGCGCGGTCTCCGCGCCGGGGAGTGTCCGGACGCCTGGAATCTCTCGCGCCCCGCGGAAGTGGAGGCAGTCGCCCGTTCCTACGTTGAGGCGGGGAGCGAAATCATCTTGACGAACACTTTCCGCGCCAACCGGATGGCCCTCGAAGGATATGGACTCGCAGGGAAAACCGAGGAGATCAATCTGGCCGCGGTCGAGATTGCGCGTCGCGCGGCGGCGGGACACGCCGCGGTGTTTGCCTCCGTCGGGCCCTCCGGAAAGATGTTGGCGGCAGGTGAGGTGACGGAGACTGACCTCCAGCGGACTTTCGCCGAACAGGCGCAGATACTGGCCACGGCGGGCGTGGAGGGCTTTGCTATCGAGACCATGGCCGACCTCGCAGAAGCCAAGGTCGCCGTGGCCGCGCTGCGCGAGACGGGCTTGCCGGTGGTCGCCTCGCTGGTCTTTGACTCCGGCAAGGACAAGGATCGCACGATGACCGGCGTCACGCCTGAAAAAGCCGCACAAGAATTGACCGCCGCCGGCGCCGACGCCATCGGGGCCAACTGCGGCCGTGGCATCGCCGGATACATTCCCATCTGCCAGCGACTGCGCACTTCGACCGACCGGCCCATCTGGATCAAACCCAACGCGGGCTTGCCGCAGATGGTGGACGGACAGGTCGTCTACAAGACCACGCCCCCGGAATTCGCGGGCTTCATCTCCGCCCTGCTGCAAGCTGGAGCGAGTTTTATCGGCGGATGCTGCGGAACCGGGCCGGACTTCATTCGGGCCGTCGAAGACACGCTGCGCCGCTGGCGGCGCCACTGACGAGATTGGGGCGAGGTCCCAAGGGGAACGCCCAGTGAGAACGCCCGCGCGCTTTCGGAAAACGCCCAGGCGCGCCGAAGGACGGGTTGACGACCCCGGACTGATAGACTCGTAAATCCGCAGACTCTTCGACCTCATGGCTGACCGCGTCCGCATTGAACTCCAACCGCTCGGTGAATCCTTTGAGCTCGAGCGCGGCACGCAGCTCCAGGATGTGCTCTTCGCGCACGGCGTCGAGTTCCCCTGCGGCGGACGGGCGCGCTGCAAGGGCTGTCGCGTGCGGGTCGTCCAAGGCACTCTTCCCATTACGCCGGAGCAGGAAGCACTTCTCACGCCGGAGGAACTCGCAGCAGGCTGGCGGCTGTCATGCACGGCCAAGGCGGAGAGCGACCTCACCCTCGAACTGGGCCAGTGGGAAGCCGCCATCCTCGCCGACAATTCGATTTTCGAGTTCACACCGCGCCCCGGTCTGGGTGTGGCGATCGACCTCGGTACCACTACGATCGTGGCGCAATTGCTCGACCTCACGAGCGCCCATGTACTGGCCGTGCGCTCCGCGCTCAACATGCAGGCTCGGTACGGCGCCGACGTGATGAGCCGCGTCAACTTCGGACTCAAGGCCGAAGGACTGACCCGACTTACCGCCCTGGTTCGTCGTCAGCTTGGGAAGCTCGTTGAGGAGCTGCTGGCGGCTGCCGGGCAGAGCCAAGCTCGCCTCGAGAATCTGACCGTCGTCGGCAACACCGCCATGCACCACCTCTTTTGCGGTATCGATGTCACCCCCCTCAGCCGTTATCCGTTCGAGCCGGAGCAGGACGGGCTGCAAGTTTTGCGTTCGAGCGACCTGGGCTGGGATCTTGACGGGGATCCGCTCGTTCGCTTCCTGCCGTGTCTGGGCGGATTCGTGGGCAGCGACATCCTCGCTGGCATACTGGCCACGAAGCTGAGCGAAAGCGAAGCCCTCGTGGGTTTGGTGGACCTCGGGACCAACGGTGAAATCGTCATCGGGAATCGCCAGCGACTTCTCTGTGCTTCCACGGCGGCGGGCCCAGCGTTCGAGGGGGCGCGTATCTCCACGGGCATGCGCGCCGCCACCGGAGCCATTTCCAAAGTGACGCTGGAGGCCGGCCGGCTGCAATGCCACATCCTCGGCAACGTCGCGCCGCGCGGCATCTGCGGCAGCGGTTTGGTGGATGCCGTGGCAGCAGGCCTTGACCTCGGCCTGATCGAGCCGAGCGGGCGATTGCGCGACGGCGCCAACCGCACGCTGATGCTCTCCTCGCCAGTGGCGCTCACGCAGAGCGACATCCGCGAGCTGCAGCTCGCTAAGGGCGCCATCGCTGCGGGCACCCGCCTACTTCTCGCCCGTTGGGGGGCTGAGGCGAAGGACCTGACGCGGCTCTATCTCGCCGGCGCCTTTGGGAATTACATCAACCGCACGAGCGCCCGCCGCATCGGCTTGCTGGACTTCCCCATTGAAATGGTCAAACCCGCGGGCAATACCGCTCTGCTCGGCGCCAAACTTGCCCTCTTCAACCGGCGGCAGGAGGACTTTCACTACTCGCCGCTTCGCGCCAAATGCCAACACGTCTCCCTCAACACCGAGCCAGGCTTCCAGGAGGTTTTTGTCCAAGAAATGGCGTTCCCGCCTGCATAGCGTGGCATTAATTAGGGGGATACTTGCAGTTGTCCCGCATAACCTCGTAGAAGGCTAGCAGGTTCTCCCCCGAGACGCTCGCCCGCACATTGCAGCCAAGCGCGAAAAGACCCAGGCCAAAGTCGGACGGAGGGGTGAAGGCGGACAAATTGTATGACTTTCACTGCCGATCTTGCTTTTCGCGCTCTCAGGCACCAGCTTAGTTGGCCGCTTTGTTGCTGGAAGTCCTAAAAGGACCTTCAGCATGCCGCGACGTCTTTGTTCGGGAAATCGGATGGTGGCAGAAGGCGCGCTCGCCGCCGGTTGTCGCTTCTTCGCGGGCTATCCCATCACACCCGCTTCTGAAATCTATGAAGTGATGATGCGCGAGCTGCCGGCGCGCGGCGGCCTGGCCCTGTCCGCTCCCGACGAAATCTCCTCGCTGTGTTATTGCGTGGGTGCAAGCCTACGCGGGCTGAAGGCGATGACGGCCACCTCCGGCCCGGGTTGGGCACTGATGATCGAGACCTTCCAATACGCACTGATGACTGAAACCCCGGTGGTGATCGCGCTGGTTGCGCGCCTGGGTCCGAGTACGGGAGGCGCCACGCAGGGCGCGCAAGGCGATGTGTGGCTGGCGGAGTTCGGGACCTCGGGCGGGTATACAGTGCCGGTCTTTGCACCCAGCACCGCTGCTGAGTGTTATGAGTTGACAATCCATGCTTTCAACTGGTCGGAACGCTTGCGGACTCCGGTGCTGCTGCTCTCCGACAAGGAAGTGGGAATGACCACGGAGGTCGTGGACGACGATGCCCTCGCGAGGCCTACCCGCGTGGACCGGGCGCGCATAGCGGAGGGCGAGAAGCCCCGCCCGTACGGATTCAACGCGCCGGGCGACGTCCCCGCCTTCGCGGAGGTGGGCGGCGAAGCCAAGGTTACTGCGACGGGCTCGGCGCACGACCAGGAAGGACGTCTGCGGAAGAACTCGCCGGAAGTGATCGAAGTCCTGAGTCACCTCCAGCAAAAGATCGAAGCCCATGCCGAGGAGATGACTCTGGCACGGACGGATCTCGAAGCCGGCTCATCTTACCTGCTGGTCAGCTATGGCATCACGGCGCGCGCAGCGAGGCAGGCCACCTCCGCGTTGCGGCGTGATGGTGCGAGGATTTCCTTCTTGCAGCCGCAGACCCTTTTCCCCATCCCCCGCAGAACGCTCGACCGGGCTCTGGCGGGCGTGAAAACCGTCTTGGTTGCTGAGGAGAACCTGACGGGACAGTACCGAGCGTTGCTGGCGGCTCACCTCGGCGGACGGCGCATCGTGGGCATCAACAAAATTGGCGCATTGATTTCACCCGCGGAAATCGTCCAGGCCGTGCGCAACGAGGAGGCTCGATGAGCGCCTACCTTGCGCCAGACGCCCAGCTTCCCTATTGCCGGGGGTGCGGCCATGCCTCAGTGGTCCGTCAGTTGAGCCGGGCGTTCGAGCGCTTGCAGCTTCCCCCGCGCTCGGTCGCCCTGACCACGGATATCGGTTGCGTGGGCCTGGCCGATTCGCTGTTCCCTTACCTGCACACGGTTCACACCACGCACGGCCGTTCGACGGCATTTGCGACCGGGATGGCCCTGGCCGACGTCCTGTTCGAGCAGGGCAGTTTGAAGCCCGTAGTGATGATTGGCGATGGCGGAGCGATGATCGGGCTGCTGCACCTTGTCCACGCCGCGCAGCTCAACGTGGACGTCACCGTGCTGGTTCACAATAATTTCCTTTTCGGCATGACCGGTGGACAGCATTCGGCCTTGACCCCGGTCGAGTTCGTGACCGCAACCACACCGACTGGGAATTACGTCCCGCCGCTCGACCTCCTGGAGTTGCTACGCGCGGCGCACGCCGGCTTCCTGGCACGCCAGTCCGCCACCGACGCCGGGCTTGACGCCCTTATCGCTGAGGCCATCGCTTTCCCCGGATTCGCGCTGGTCGAAATCCTGGAGCTCTGCACGGCTTACGGCACACGTTGGAACAAATTGACCGGCGCCAAGCTCAAGGAGATTGCCACCCTCCAGGGATACGCGCTCGGGAAACCGGAGGCGAGCCTGGAGCGGCCGACCTTCCGGGAAGTCATTCGTCACCAGCAGCAAAACTCTCACGTTCCACACGCGACGAGGCCAGAGGTTCTCCGGCAGGTTGAGGGCGCGACGCTCGCGTCGGAACTCCGGCTGGTTGTAGCAGGGAGCGCGGGTGAGCGCGTGCAATCCGCCGCCGGCCTGCTGGCCCGCGCTGCGGTCGCGGCGGGGCTCTACGCCACCCAGAAGAACGACAACCCGGTCACGCAGGGCACGGGATTTTCCCTCTCGGAAATCTGCCTGAGCCCGCGTCCCATCGAATACACGGGGATGGAACAACCCGACGTCGTGATCGTGGTCAGCGCCGACGGCCTGAAAGAGCTCGTGGCCAACGGCACTCTTGCAGGCACGCGGCCTGAAACCCTGCTGGTTATGGACGTGGAACTAGACGTGCCACCCGCGAACGGCCGGCTCGTAAGATTACCGTTGCGCCAGCGGGCTACTCCACAGCGCGCGGCGCTCGCTGCCATCGCCGCCTGGCAGGCGCTTGCGCCCATTCTGCCGCCCGCCGCCTGGGACGCGGCGCTCGAAACCCTCCCCGCCGACCGTCGCGGCGAGAATATCACCGCCCTCCAAGCGGGCCGCGAACTCGCCGAATGCCAATCAGGTCCAGCGAAACCAACGTAGCGCCAGGAAATACGACAGCACACCCCAGAGGCACAGCACAAGGAGACGTGTTCCCTGCGTGGTAAGCGACGCCCCTTCGAGCACCGTGGCGCGGAGGGCATCATTGAGCGCGGTAAGCGGGAGGGCTTTGATCAAAGGCTGGATGACGGCAGGAAAGCGCTCATAGGAGAAAAATACGCCGGAAAAGATCCACATCGGCATCATGACCACATTAATCAGTCCGCTGACGGTCTCGATCTTTTGGGCTCGGCTGGCTGTGAGCAGCCCCACTCCCCCGAAGCAAAGCGCTCCGACTGTACTAATGAGGAGGATCGATATCCACGAGCCCAGAACCCGCATGTGAAAGGCGAGCACGCCGAATCCGAGCAGCAGCGCCAGCTCAATCAACATCAATGCGAGCCGGCTGCTGGCCAGGGCCAGAAGAAAATCGCTGCGGCGCATCGGGCTGGCCACGAAGCGCTTGAGCAACTTCCGCTGGCGCATATCCACGATGGCAAACCCGATGCCCCACATGCCCGAGTTCATCAGGTTCATGCCCAGCAGCCCCGGGATCAGGAAGTCGATATACCTTGCGCCCGGCTCGCTCGACGCCCGGCTGGAAGTCGGCACGACGGTTTTTCTCCCCGCTGCGGCTTGGATGGCGTCGTCCACGACGGTGCGGGCCAGCACGCTCTCAGACCGCGCCGGGTCATAGCGATACTGAAAACTGCCATCCGCCTGCGGGGTCACGACAGCTAGCTGGAGAGGAGTTGAGCAACTCCATCGCCCGCGTCGCTCCCGGAACCGCCACTACTACCACGCGGCTGATGTCGCTAGGTTTGTTGCGGAAGGCGATCCCCAACCCCAGCGCCAGAAGGATGGGAAACACGAAAACCCAGAAGATGACCTCCGGCTCGCGCCACATCTCCCTTAGACGCGCCAGGAGCAGCTGGCTGTAACCTCTCCAACGGCCGCCTTCCCGGACACCTGCCGGAGAACTTGTTTCCATAGTCCGTCGCAGAGGCTCTCCTGCAATTCCTGGCTCGGTCTTGAGATCTGCCACCGGTCCTCCCAGTCTGGTTACTCCTTGCGCAAGTGGCGCCCCGTGAGGTGAACGAAGACGTCCTCCAGGCTGGCGTGCCGCGTGGTGAGGTGGAGCAAGTGCCTGCTCTGGTTCTGCAAGGCCGCAAGCAGGGCCGGGATGGTCTCGTGGGGCTCACGCACGCTCAGCAAATTCCACCATGTGGTGCCCGCCAAGACGTTCGCTCAGCTCGGCGGGCGTCCCGGAAGCGTTCGTGAGGCCGTAGTCGATGATGGCGATGCGATCACAGAGCCGCTCGGCTTCGTCCATGTAATGCGTCGTCAACAGCACGGTGCCCCCGCGCCGCTGGAACTGGTGGACGATCTCCCAAACCTGCCGCCGGCTCTGCGGGTCGAGGCCGGTCGTGGGTTCGTCAAGGAACAGGATTTTCGGATTGGCCACCAGGGCGGTGGCGACCGCCAGCCGCTGTCTTTGACCGCCTGAGAGCCTTCCCACCCACGTGTCAGCCTTTTCGGTGAGCGCCAATTCCGTGAGGACCTCCGCCGTCGGCCGGGGTTGCCGATAGAAGCTCGAAAATAGCTCCAACGTTTCGCGCACCGTCAGCTTTTCGGCGAGGCGCGTCTCCTGCAACGAAATTCCCAGGGCTTCCCGCAGTTCGCGGCTGTGGGCGTTCCAGGTTCTGCCCAGGATTTCAACGTCGCCGGACGTGGGGGCTAGGAGCCCTTCGAGGATTTCGATGGTGGTCGTCTTCCCCGCGCCATTCGGCCCCAGCAGGCCGAAGCATTCGCCGGCCAGAATCTCCAGGTCGAGCCCGCGCACAGCCTCGACCTTGCCATCATAAGTCTTCCGCAGATTGCGGCACCGAATTGCGACCCCCATGGTTTGCATGATAGCGAATTGCGCTGCTTCTGGAAACTCACTTTGGTTCGTTCGAGAGGCGGACTGCTCGCTGCACATAGCCTTGGTAGTAGAGGGGACGGCAGCAATTCAAGATCCTCTCGCCGATTACCACCCAGTCATCAAGGGCACTGAATTCGTGGCGCTGAAGGTGGCCGCCTCGGCCCCGCCGGAGATTACCTCCCAACGGCGCGTCCCTTGGTTCGGAATCCGGCTTCTATGGCTGCCCGTAGAGTGGACCGGACGGCGTGGGGTTATCGTAGTCTCGACCGTACTTGTTCTTGTGGACAAGCAGGAGGTTATCCGACGCGGCCACATGAATCACCCCGAGGGAAGCGGAGTTCCCTGAAACAGTGATTTCGTGGCCAAGGCTGCTGAGTGTCTCCGGCAGACACCTCTCGTACCACACCTTAAGAAGGTAACGGCCGGGAGGGACGCCGGAGATTTGAATTTCCCCGGAGGCATTGGAAATGCCGTAGAAAGGCGTATCCAGCACGAGCACGACCGCGCTCATTTCCGGATGTATGTTGCAGAAAATATAGCAGACGCCGGGCCGATCAAACCTCACGGTGCGCGTGCTCCCCGCCTCATAAAGCCCCAAGTCAAAACGCTTCCCATCGAAGAGCGAGAACACGTTGTGGAAGAACGGATCAAGGTTGGGGAATTGAACAGCAGCACCAACCGGCACCACCAGCAGGTGTGGAGCAAAGCGTTTCTGTTTCTGAACAATGCGAAATCGCGACGACTCCCCGCGATGATCCGCCCCCTCGCGGTGAACCGCCGCCGTGTCTAACGGTACGAGCCAGACAACCACGTCGGAGCCATCGGCGTGCTCAGCCTTAGAGGCTCCGGCCCGTACCGTGACCTTTCCGGTCACCGTCAACTCTTGCGCCCAGGCTGACCCGCAAAGGCAGAGCATCAACAGCATTTGCGACGCCAGCTTGCACACCTTCGCCTTGGGCCGCTGCATCATCAAAAGAGTACCCCGACACTCAGGTTTACGTGGTCAGCGGACACCTTGGAAGCGTAAATGTGTGACGTCCACAGCCGCCGGTATTCGGCCCCAAAGAGGATGTTGGAGCGAGCACGATAGATGACGTTCACGAACCCGCTCTGGTTTCGGTTAATCGTCGGGTCGGCGTAGCTGGTGCTGTTCGAGAAGCGCTCCAAGTCGCGGTCGAAGGGAACATCCTCCCCGAAAGCTGTGTTGAACTCGAGCCTTTCGGTAGGCTTGAATTTGAACTGTGACCACCCGCCAACGGTGTCCAAGCCCAGAACGGAAGTCTGGGGGTCTGTGAGATTCCCGCTGAATATGGCACTGCGACCGGTCCCCCCGCCGAGGCCACCCAGCGCACGACCCCAGTAGAACTCTCCGGCCAGCGAAAACCAAGGCCCTAGCGGAATACTCCAATCAGCGGTTCCGGCCCAGCCGTCCACGTTTCTGCCGAATCCCCAATCCTGACGGGAATAGTATCCGCCCGCACCCAAGGCAAGCGTTTGTCCCCAAGCTGTCCGGCTCCAGGCTGCGCGAGCGGCGTACGCCGGCTGGCGGCCTCGCTCGCCGGCCTGCGCATACCGGTAGGACTGGGCGTACGGGGGCTCTCCCGTAAGTGGGTCGAGAATCCCAACCTGGAAGGCCAAGTGCGACGTATCGGAAAGCGCCACACGCCGCTCGACCCGCACTTGGGGCGTCCAAACCCATAAGTTTCCCGAGTAGGATAATGCTGGGGCTGCTAGTGAGGCGAGCGAGGCCGGTGAGAGAGGTGAGAAGAACGGGGCGTCCTGCCCGGCCACCACCGACGTGGTCTTCCAATCCAGGCTGACGCGCGCCGTACGCATCCGAACCAGCCCGGCCACGACGCCGTCAGGCGCATTGGGAAACCCGCCGAAGAAATCAAATTGGACGTCGGCGGTCGTCCGTGCACCGGCAAGCGTTGGGCCGAACACTTCCAGGCCCAACTGTGATTGGCGCACGGTGCCACCGAAGTCACCCGCGGAATCGAAAGCCGTCCTCGGCCGTGCCAAGGTGGGCAAATCCTGGTTGTCTACTTGGCCCCGGTTGGCAAAGAGGTTGAGCAGCACGATGCCCGAAAGCCGTACACGGTACTTGGACGCGCTCTCGACTTTCGTCTGGTATTGCTCATTGATCTTCGCGCCCAGGAGCTGTTGCTCTTCCTCGACGTGCCCCAGGCGCTGTGCTACGTCCTGGTTGGACGACTGCTGACTTCCTCCCCCTCCCTCATCAGGACCTGCGGCGGGAGCGTTCTCTGCTTGCAGGGCGGCTGGTCGCTCCGTCAGCTTCTGGGAGAGCAAGGCTAGTTGCTCGCGCGTCGCGCTTACCTCCCGTCGCAATTCAGCCGACTCTTCGCGCGCTCGCGCCATTTCTGCACGCGTTTCCGCGAGGGCGGCCTGGAGTTGGCGGATTTGGCTCGCCAATTCCTCCGGCAAGAATGCCGGCGCGGCCGAAGGCGTTCCTTCCGAGGCCGCCTGGGCTGCGAGCGCGGCCGTCCACAGGATGACAAGCACAGCCAGACCTATCGCCGAACGCGCGAATCTCTCCCGCTTCATTGCTCACCTCGGACTACACGCCGGCCTCGCCCTCCAGAAAAGGCCTTAGCGCGGCGCTTCAAAGTGTTTGCTTAAGCCCTTACCCACACCTACAAAGCTATTATAGAACGGAAACCCCGAGGAAGCAGAAGGGTCTGCGCGGGAATGAAGTCAACGCGAGACGTCCGGTGGTTGAAGATGGAGAGAGCACACGCAGCGGCGGCAGATCGGATTCGTCGCGACGTCCAGGTGGGCGCGGAACTCCACCATCTGCGGGCTGTTGAGGATCTCAAGCAGAGGCGCGTCGTGAATGTTCCCCAGCGCCGGATGAAAGAAACAGGGCCGCAGGCTGCCGTCGGCCTCGACGACGGCGGAGACCCAGGGGGCGTTGCAGCGCGGAGCTACGGGCTCGACCTGCCCCAGTTGCGCACGGAAATGCCTCACAATACGCCGCAGGCTTTCTGCGTTCTGTGCCACAAAGCCGGTTGCGATGGCCTCGCGACACTCTTCCAAAAGCGCCTCGACTTCGCGGCCGAGTTCCTCGGTTTCTTGGGCATCTAGCGCCACACTTCCCTGCCGCTCCGACGGCCAGCCGGCGGGTCTATTGAATGCCGCGGAGGTAACGTCGGCGGCCAGGAAAGAAATCGAATTGAGCTGCAAGTACTTCGCCGTCCGCACAATGGCGCGGAGGGACCGGTGATTGCCTTTCTGAACTGTGCACCGAGCTGCCACCAGGATATCAGGTCGGATTCGGCGCAGCGCGGCGATGCCCCGCGCAAGCCGCTCGAATGCGCGCGGGACTCCCCGGATCCGGTCGTGGATTTCCGGCGGGCCGTCCAGCGAGACAATGACGTCGTCCAGGTGCTCGGCGACCATGCGTGCCTTTCGCTCCAGGAGAAGGCCCGCCGTCAGGAGCGTTAGTCGAATCCCCTCGCCACGACAGAGTTGGCTCAACTCCGCGAGATCGGAATGCATCAACGGCTCGCCGCCCGAGAAAACAATCCATTGGACTTTCAAGGCACGCAGAGATTCCCGATGCGGCTCGAGGTCTTCCGCTCGGATTTCGCGCACCTGGCGAATTCTCCAGATGTCGCACATCACGCAACGACAATTGCAGCGGTTATGGGGGAGGAGAAGGAGAATAGGCAAAGTGTGAATGTGATGCGGCGAGTCCCCCGGCAAGGCGGCAGCGGAGGCGGAGGCGTTCTCAACTTCACAAAGGCTGCTCATGCGCTCACCTGCTTGCCGGCGAGACGGATCGATTCACCCAGATAGGCTTTGCTCACCTTAATCAACCCTTCGACCGGCGCGCGAACCCAACGCTCGGTACCTTCGACCAAAAGACATGCTAGGCCGTTCAGAGCGCTCTTCGGCCAACGCTCGGCCAATTGCGGAGAGGCCAATGCAAGTCGGCCGCCGACGATTACCGCATGAATCTCCTTGAAGCTAGCCTGCACCAGCGAATCTGCCGGCGAATCGCCTCGCCACTTCAGTACCGTCAAGTCCGCAGTAGCCCATTTGCGAAGACTGCCTTCCCCTTCGCCAAGCCGCAGGACATCTGCCGCCCCTGTAGTGACCATCGCGTAAAGCAACTCGGAACTGACCTGAAAATGCTCGTGAGCCGCCCTGAGCTCGTCGAGGAGGTCTCCCTGAGCGGTCAGCGCCGAGTCACTGCCCAAGGCAATTCGTTGGTGCCTTCCGACCGCGCGTGCCTCGAGGGTCTTCCCCAGCGTAAAGAAGTTGGAGGTCGGACACCAGACGAGCGCCGCGCCGCGCTTGTGGACCAACTCGTGCCCCGCTGAGTCCAGCCCCACACCATGCACGATGACCGTGCGCGAGTCGAGGGCGCCCATTCGGTCCAGAAGAAAGATTTCCTCTTGACTGCGCGCATCGGTTCCCTCGCCGAGATGCAGGATGAAGGGCAGGCCTGTGGGCGTCTTCCGAAACGCCTGGGCGACGCCCGTTCCGAAGGAAAGCGAGTGCGTCCACCCGAAACGCTTGACGACCCGCACCGGAAAGCCGGAGTCGAAAACCTCTTCATACGGGTTGTGGTGGCAGACGGTAGTCACGCCACAAAGCAGGTTCTTCAGGGCACCCCACCCTAGTCGGACGGGCTTCGGGGCCGCAATGTGCTCGCGGATCGGCGAGCGATCCGGTTGGTAAATGTCATTGGCCCACTCTGTGACACTCGTATACGGTCCGTGACCGAGCCGCGGAAAGAGATTGAACTCCAAATGATCATGCGCATTTACGAGGCCCGGCAGGATCAAGCATCCGGTCAGGTCAACGGTCTCAGAGTTATCTGCGAGTCGGTGGCTCGTTGTGCCGACTTCCCGGCCACTCGGAAACTCGACCACTGACCGGATGTGGCCATCCTCGATCTCGATGTCGGCCTGCACGGCCTCCCGCGCATTGAGCGCGACTCGACCTCGGATCAGTCGAAGGGCCCCTCCCACAGCCTCGTCACCAAGGGAGGATGTTTCTTCAGACTGGGTCAAATCTGCCAGCATGGAACTTCATCCAAGCTTTGAGTCTCAATGTTGTTGAAATTGGGCAACCCAAATCGCCGGCACCCCGCAGACCGCATCAAACAAGTCGCCCTTGTCGGCGCTCCGAAAGATTTTCCTCTCCGGCTCACTAAGACTTGGCTCAAGCAGTTGCCGCAGTTCGAGGCCGTGGTCTGCAAACGCTGCGCAAACCTCCTCAATCGAGTAGCGGCTGCTGGTGATTTCAATGACCGAGCCACCGCCGCGGAAGGCGCGATGCCATCCCCTCGCGTGCGCTGAGGGGTGGAAGTCGGACACAAAGACTTGAGCGCCCCGTCGAAGGACCCGTCCGATTTCATCAACGAATCTGGCAATATCGAATAGGTACGCCACGGCAAAGGAACAAATTGCCAGGTCCGCAACACCCGGACGGAATGGCATCGCTAAGCAATCACCAAGCACCAAGCGGCCCCGCATCGCCGGTTTTGCCCCAGCCCGCGCGAGCATCGGGGCGCAGAAGTCCAGCCCGGCGCCGGCAGAGGCACCGCGTGCCATGAGTCTTTCCAGCCAGCGGCCCGTCCCGCAGGCCAGGTCGAGCACAGACTTCCCTCGCAGGTCGGGCAACAAGGGGTCCAGGGTTCGCTCCTCGAGGGCCAGGAGCGCGTTGGGCGTCTCCTCGTAGCTTGGGGCCCACAGGACATGGCCCTCGTGGGGCGACACCCAGCGGGGCGCATCGAACGGGAGTGAGCGGGAGTCTGCAGACAAAGCCGCCTCACAAGCTTTCAAGCTTGGGCTTGCGGAGATCAATCAACCGCTGCGCCCATTGCAGCTCGAAAGGAAAAGAGTAGAACGCGAGCCGATACCGCCAGGCGCTCAGCGCCTTCAAAAGTCGGCGCCCCCAAGCCGGCAGGCGAATGTCCTGCACGGTCGGCCAGCGCGACGCCACAACCAGTTCAAAGTTGTCGATCCGCCGCTTGAGGCGGGGGCGGAGCCAGGGCATGGCGGGATCCTTCCGCACGGTGAAGTTGAGCCACTGTTTAGTGGCCCACTCATCCGGCGTTGTGGGGAATTGAACTTGATTGTCCACCCCGCCGTACATGTGCTCGCGTTGCGGTACCGGGACGTAATGCTGGACAATGATCTCGGCCTCCGGATTGATCCTTTTGATCTTGCGAATGAATTGCAGGCATTCGTGCGTGTCGCGGTCGGGGTCGCGCGGATTGCCGACGACAAATGAGAATTCGGGAGTGATACCAAATTGGCGAATGCGCCGAGCCAGCTCCACCGTCTGCTCAGCCCGAAGTTGCTTGTTCATTTCCTTCAGCACCCAATCGGAGCCCGATTCAGCGCCGAAAAAGATCATCGTGCAGCCCGACCGGCGGATGGCCCCAAGGGTCGCGTCGCTGAAGCCCAGCACAATGTCAATTCGTGCCTCGCACCACCAGCTCATCTGGAGAGGTGCAATCCGGTCGGCCAGCTCGCGGGCGTGGTCCTCACGTAAGAAGAAATTGTTGTCGTAGAACTGCATGGCATCGACGCCGTACGCGCTCTTCAGGTGGCCAAGGATGGCTTCCGTCCGGGAAGGTGATTCCATCTTTTCGCGACTTCCGTAAGCCGAAATCACGCCGCAGAAATTGCAGCGGAAGGGGCAGCCCACACTCGCCTGGTGAACCGCCGTCCGTCGGCCGAGAAACGTGGGGAGTATGTATTTCCCGGCGTCGAGCCGATGGTATGGGTACCAGGGAAACGCGTCTGGGCTCTTCATCGCGCGTTCCGGGTTGTGATGATGTTGCCCGCTGCGGTCTTTGAACGAAAGGCCGCGCACACTCTCCAACCCCCGCGCTCCCTTTAGCGCTCCCAGAAGCTCAAGAAAGGTGTCTTCGCCCTGCCCGCGAACGGCAAAATCGACGTAGGCAGCATTGAGCGCTGCGTCAGTGTAGATGGATGGGAAGTAGCCGCCCCAAACGATAGGAACACGCGGAAAAGAAGCTCGGATCTTCCGGCACGTCTCCACGGCGGCCACCATCTGCGGACCAGGCATCACCGAGACGGCCAGCAGTTCCACGGCATGGGTGTGCATGAGTGCCTCGAGGGTCGCATCCGGCGTTGGGTCCACATTGCCATCGACGATGACGTACTCTTCTCGGCCCTCCAGCACGGTCGCCAGGGAGAGAACCGCTAGAGGGAATCTGCGGCTGCGTGGCTTGGTCGACTTGGGATGGTAAAGAACGATCATTGAGTTTCGACGGTTCCCCAGGCGATGAGAAACTTCGCGGGCTCACGACGGCCCAGGAGTCGGGCGCGCAGCGGTCGCAGCGCCCAGCTCAGTCCATGCCAGGGCCGGCAGATTTGCCAAGCGAGGCCCAGCTCGCGTGTCAATTCGTTCATCGTCTCCGCGGTCAGGAACTCCCGACTGGAAATGCTGTCCGACCTGAACCCATACGTTTCCTGAAACTTTGCCCGCCGCTCCTCCACCATTTGCCGTCCACTTTCCTCTCGCTTGTAGAAGGGGGAGTCCACAATCAGGATGTGTCCGGGTGGACGGAGGCAGCGCAACGCTTCCTTGAGCGTCCGCACATAATCTTCAGAGTAGTGAAACGAAGCGTTGAAAATTGCGACGTCGAACGTCCCCTCGTCGAAGGGCAGTCGGTCCATTTCCGCTTGGAAGCGCGGGAAAGGTTCCGACAAGTAATTCAAGTAGTGACGAGCCGCACCAAGACCGTCTTGGTCGTCAAGCTGCAGATCCACCGCCGTGGGGCGATGCCCTCGCAAGGCCAGGCGGTAGCTCATCCAACAGTTGCCGGCGCCAATGTCCAAGACGTCGGCACGGTGAGGGAAAATCTCCTCGAGCACCGGCAGGATTTTTTGCTCGAGAAACCGAAAACTCCGTCCCCGAATCTTCCACTGCCAGGAGTTTCGGCCCGTCAGGTCCTTGTAAGGCAAGGACAGGTAGAAGTGCGCCCCGGCGGATCCACGGCCCTCACGGGTTCGGACGGCCTGATACTCACGGATAAATTGCTCGAATCGTTGTTCGCGCGACGGGGCCAGGGCCTTCCATGTCCCGCATAGCGTTTTGAAAACGAAGCCACACTCGGAGCAGCCTAGCTGCGAAGACGTGTCCAAGGGGTCCATCGGTCCCACGCTCTCCGCACACACCGGGCACCTTAACCGCAGCGTTCTTCTGGAAGAGTCCACCCGAGGTGGCAGGGTTGGCGAAAGGCTCGGCTCTGTTGCGAATGTCGTGCTCATGTTGCGCTCCGCTCAAATATCAATAGGTAATGATCAGCGAATGTTCGAGCAATGGGGGCTCGGCCCAAGTGAGAATCAATGCTCGCTGCCAGGCGAAAGCCGCGAGGGACCCGTCGCACCACAGGCTCAAGACCGGTAGGAGGGACAAGCACGCCAATCCCCCTCCACTCCTTGAGGCGGAAAAAGGGCGAGAACAATCGGACCAATTCCCGCACCGACGGATAGTGAACGCGCAGTGTCGGGCCGTTTTCCCAATCAAGCAGCGTCTCGCCAGACCGGAGGCGTCTGAACGCTTTGCGAAGATCGCCGCGCAGGGCGTGCCAAGCCATTTCCCACAAACAGAAACGGCCGAAGACACAGACCATCGCTTTGGAACCCGGCCTTAAGAGGTGAGCGAGGCTCCTTGCCGCTCGCCCCAAGTCGTCGACGCAGTTCAATCCGGCAAAATTGGACAGCAGGCCATCAAATGTTCCTGCCGGTCCGACTGAAGCGACTTGTTCCGTCGCGAGAGTGCGTAGCTCGACGGAATGCAGCATTCCCGCCGTTTGCAGGCGTCGGCGCGCCACGGCGATCATCCTGGCCGATGAGTCGCAAGCCACGACCTTGAGTCCGCGTTGTGCGAGACGGACTGCGTCCACTCCCGTGCCGCAGTTGATTTCGAGAATCCGCTGACCAGGATGGAAGACGCGATCCATCTCTCGCCAGACCTGGGAACGCTGCGCCTTCCCCACAAGAGACTCCGTGAAGACGGCATCGTAGGTCTCAGCCCGAGCATCAAAGGGGGCGGTGTTTAGAGAGTGAGGAAGAACGAAGCTAGCCATCGCGACTCACGCCTCCGCTTCGGAAAAGGCAAGCTGCAAGCCCGCGCGCGCCTGAGCAATCCTTTGCCGAAGCTCGGCAACCAAAATACCCTCCGAGCTGCCGCCTTCCCGCTTCATCGCGCGCATCAACTCGACCTCCGACCGTAGGAGTTGGTCGGCACATTGGTAGAAACGGCGCGAGTGCCGGCCTCGAATCCGAAAGTCCCGGTCGGAGCCATCGGCCCAGCCATTCGCGCTCATCACGCGCTCGGCGACCTGCTCGAAATAGGGTGTCCCCTTGATCGGATAAGCCACCGTGGTGAGGAACACATCCGGATTCGAGCGCTTCACGTGTTCGACGGTAGCCTCAATATCCTCGAGTTGTTCGCCCTCGTAGCCCCACATCAGGAACATCCCCGTCTCGATGCCGCGCGCCTTGCAGAGGTCTACTGCGGTTTGCACTTCCTCAACGGTCACGCCGCGCTCCATGGCATCCAGCACCCGCTGCGAGCCGCTCTCTGAGCCAATCCATACTCGCAGGCAGCCGAGTTGGGCCAGGGTGTCCGCGATGCGCGAATTCAGCCGGTCCGCTCGTGTGATGCACTCAAAGGGAATTCTCAGGCCGCGCCGTTCGAGTTCTGCGGCGTATTGAGACAGCCAGCCGGGATGAATCGTGAAGACATCGTCGGCAATCCAGATCATGTCCGGCTCGTACCGACGCAGGATTGATTCCAGCTCATCCGCCACCAGGGCCGGCTTCCTCCGCCGGTGTGTCTTGCCATACACGGCGTGGCTACACCAGCGGCAGTCGTAGGGGCAACCGCGCGCCGTGATCAGAGAAACCGACCCCATGCCGTGATGCTTCCGCCACGTGTCAACGTACTGCTCGATGCCAATTGCCTCCCGCGCCGGCCAAGGTTGCGCGTCGAGGTCAGGCATCTGCGGGCGGGGCGGCGTCCGATGAACCTCACCGGACCCGCCGCGAAACGCAATCCCCTTTACCGCCTCCAGGTCGGAGGTGTTGCCCGTGCGCAGAGCGGGAAGCAGCTCTTCCAGCGTAATCTCGCCCTCGCCAACAACTACCACGTCAGCTCCGGCGGCCAGATATTCTGTTAGGTAAGCCGCCGGCTCAGGTCCGCCCACCACCGTCTTCCAGCCGGCTTGCTTGGCCACGCGCAGAATCTCGACGACCTTGGGACGCGTCATGAGATTGGCATAGACTCCAAGAATCGAAGGGGGAGAGCCGTGGAGGAGGTTGAATAACTCCTGGCGCGAAGAGAAAGTAGTGTCAAACACCTCGACGTCAAAGCCTCTTGACCGCAGATGGGAAGTGAGGTAGAGGATGCCGAGAGGCGGGTAAGGCTTCATGATCTGAAGCTCTTTCGCGTCCTCGTGTAAGAAGTAGCCGTGCGTTAAGAGGAGATCCATCAAGTCTCACTTCCCGCGTCGCAAGGACCTTGCACGATACGCCTCGAAGGAACCGCCGTCGGATCAAGCCGGCGTCGCGGCCGAGCAAGCGAGGACCGGTAGAAGCGTGGGATCCGCGTTCCGGCAGACTTTCTCTAGCTGTCCCACCCTCGTCCACAGCTCCTTCACCCGCGCAGAGTCAACCCTCGCCAAAGAGTTGGCGCTCCGGCAGCCAGGAGGTTTCCATCCCTCCGGCACAGCCCACGTGGCGGCCTCGGCGTGGAGAGCGTCATGCAGGGCTCGGTAAAACTCGCTGGTGTAAGTTCCCCTGAACATCATGGAGAGGTCCTGGCTATCCAGCCAGTTCGTTTTAGCGCCCAACTGTTCCCGCACGCGCTCGTAGAACGCGGTGCCAGGCAGCGGGTAGGACACCGAAACGCCGATATCGTCCGGCCGCGTTTCACGAACCAATTCGATGGTTTTCTGAATGTCGGCCCAAGTCTCCCCGGGGTACCCAAACTGGAGGAAGAAACAGGCGCGCATGCCGGCGCGACGCAGGCTCTCTGTTGCCCTCCGAATCTGCTCGACTTGGGTGCCCTTCTCCATGGCATCGAGGATCTGCTGGGAGCCGGACTCGGCACCCATCCAGACTTCCATGCACCCGGCGCGGCGCAGAGCTTCGACGACTTCCTCCTTCATCAGGTCAACCCGGGACTGCATTTTGAAGGGAACGGCAGCTTGTCGTCGTTGGACCTGGTCGGCAAGATCAAGTACCCATCGTGCCTTCAGACCGAAGATGTCGTCCGCAAACCAGAGGTGCTCGGCGCCGTAAGACTGCTTGAGCACTTCCATCTCGCTGGCGACACTCGCCGCGGAGCGCAGGTGGAACGAGTCCCCGTAAATGGGCTTCGCACACCAGTTGCACCGGTAAGGACAGCCACGGCTCGCCACCACGTTGAGGGAAAAGAACCCGTGCGCGGCTTTCCAGGCGTCACGATAACGGTCGATATCCACCAAGTCGCGGGCCGGGATCGGCAGCGCGTCGAGATCGCGCATCAAGGGGCGCCGGGGTGTGCGGTGGACGGGGCCGCTGTCGTCTCGAAGGAATGCGAGTCCGGGTATTTCCTCGGCATCTCTCGCTAGCTCGCCGGTCAGGGATTCGACCAGTTCGAGGAGCGTCCATTCCGCTTCACCCAAGAGCACATAGTCCGCGCCCGAGCGGAGGTAGTCCGCCAAGTGGTCGGAGGCGTCGGAGCCGTTGACGGCGACGAGAGCACCCGCCGCACGTGCCGTCCCGATCATTCCAAAAGCCACTTCGCGCATTCGACTCAGACACATCTTGGACAGATAGTTGAAATTGTCCTCATAGATAGCCACGACCCTCGGACGGTGCCGGGCGACGGCTTCCGCGAACTCGCGCTCGGGATCGTCCAACATGCTGTCGAAGAGTGCCACTCGGAAGCCCTTCTCGCGGAGCAAGGCGGCGGCGTAGAGTGTCCCGAGGGGAGGATAGGGCTGCATCCTCCGCGCCTGTTTCCGGTCGAAGAAAAGATGGTAGGAGTGCGTCAGCAAAACGTCAGTCAAGGCCGCTCCTCCATAACGCCCGCAAGGATTCGCGCCAGCCTGGCATTGCCTCTCGCCACAAGAACTCCATCCTTTGCTGACCCTGTCATAGTCACCTTCACGAACAGCTTGCCGCTGCGGGCTCGAGCAGCTTGGCATCCACGGAAGGCTTGGCTACCGCCATCCGTCGCTTGAGGCGGCGGTTGATCCACAACTCGAAAGGAAAGGCATAGAAATCGTGCTCCAATCGCCAACGCGCCGGAAGGCTGATAGAGCGTTGCAGAGCTTGGAGGAAAGGCGAAGGCTCGTAGTGGGCGATGGGCTCCCGGTCGAACGCAATGCGCAGGTAATCCCTCATCGTCTGCACGCGCGCGTGGTCTTTGCCTTGCAACCAGGGCAAGACGGTGTAGCGAGGGAAATAGTCGGACCAGCCCTCGAGCGACTTGGGCAGCTCAATACCGAGCTCCCGAACATGCTGCATGATCGGGGAGCCCGGATAAGGCGTGAAGATGTTCGTCCAAAACTCCGTGCCCGGATAACGCCGGCAAACGTCCAGGATGAAGCGGATGGTCTCGTGCCGCTCCTTTCGACCTTCGCCGGGATAGCCGAAGATGATGTTGAAAGAGGGACGAATCCCTGCCTTCAGGCAGCGCTCGGCCGACTGGTAGATGGAATCGAAATCCTGAAATGTCTTGTTCATCAACTTCAGGATCTTGGGCGAAGCGGAATCTACGCCCTGGCAGATCTGGTGCAGCCCGGCACGGCAAAGCAGGCGCAGGTTGTCCTCGGTCAGGCGCGCCGTGAGGTTCGTCGTGGCCTGGATACTCCAGCGGAACCGTGCGCCCACCCGTACCAAGCCCTCGGCGATGCGCACGGCACGGTCTATGTCCACCAGGAAGTTGTCGTCCACGACCCACAGCATTTCGAGGCAGTAGCGGGTCGCCAGGTCGAAAGTTTCCTCGACGACCTGTTCAGCCGGAAGCGCGTTCCAATTGCGGCCGTACACTCCCGCGTTGGTGCAGTAAGAACAGTTGAAGGGGCAGGCCAAACTGGACGTATACATGGCCCAACGACGGCCGCAGATCCGCTCGTAGGCATCGAAATCAGCCAGTTGGTAGGCCTTCGGCGGAAGTTCCACGATGGGACGAAGAGGTCGAGGCGGCGTGAAGACCAGCGTACCATCGCGCTTGAATCCCACTCCTTGCACATCGTCGAGCGGAGCTCCTGCCTCCAGACGCTGCACGATTTCGAGCATGGCGTCTTCGCCTTGCCCGCGCACTACGACGTCCACGCAGTCAGCCTGGAGTGTCTGGTCAGGCAAAAGGGAGGGATGCCAGCCGCCCAAAATCACCGGGAACTCCGGGTTCCACACCTTGACGGCTCGCGCCACCTGCACCGTTTCCCGGATCATGGGGCCCGTCACCAGCGAGATCCCCAGGCAGAGAGCGTCCTCGACTTCCCTGAGGACCCGCCGCTTGAAATCCGGCGTAATGGTCGAATCGACGATGGCGACGCTGTAGCCAGCCCGCAGGAGCGGGGTCGCTACCGCGAGGATGCCCAGCGGCGCAGTCGCCTCGGAGCTGGAGAATGCGGGGAAAAAGAAAACGACTTTCTTGCGGCCTTTCAAGTTAGCCCCTTCGGTTTTTGATCTGCCGAGCCCTTGCAGATGGCAAGATAGCAAGTCGCGAATTGGCGAGTGTCACAGGCCAATCCGGCGGGTGCAAAAAAATTGTCAAGGGAGCTGGATGCCGGGACGGCATCGCCGCAAATTGCACAAAGGCTGCGCGCTGCTAGGGGGGCTGCTTATAGCGTCTTGAGAAACGCGATGAGGGCTTTGCGCTCCGCCTCTGACAAATCCAGGCCGAACGGATGTCCTGGGACGGCACCGCGCGTCGTCCCGGAGCCGCGGAAGCCGGTGGGGACGTAATCGTCGCGGACCCGGCGCGGGTCAAACCAATCTTCCAAGGTCTCCACGGAGCCGCTGTGGCCGAACGGTCCACGGAGCCAAACCCCGCGCAAGGAAGGCACCTTGTAGTAGCCGGTTCCTTCGCGAGTTTTCAAGGCCAGCCCGGGATCCGTTCCGACATCGATGGGAAGGATGTCGAACCGCTTGAGATCATCGTCCGGGGGGTGAAAGCCCGAGACCGGGGTCAGCTTGTTGTTGGTGTAGAGCGGCGGCGTGTGGCACATGCCGCAGCCTTCCCGCTCGAAGGTCTTCTTGCCCCGCGCTGCGAGAGCGTTATAAGGGTTCGGATTCGTCGGGGGTTGAAGTGAGTACAAGTAGAGAGCCAGCGCATAGAGCTCGGCATCGCTATAGCGGAGTTGCGTCGCAGGATCCGGCAGCGGGTCGAGCGTCCGAAAATCCAAGTATTGGTCAAGACGTAGGCCACCCTGAACGAGTGCCGCGTAACGCATCACGTCTCCAATGGAGCGGTTGCGAACCAAGCCGGTATGATCGAAATATCGAATGTCGCGCAGCCCGAACAGGCTGGGGATCTGGGGAGGAAAGAGGAGGCTGGTGTTGACCCGCGCCGCCACACCGGGAGGAATGGCGTCATGGGCGGCGGCAATTTCTTCCAACGACAGATGCTCGACCGCCCGATTGGGGTCCGGCAGAAGCCACGGAACACGGAAAGCCAGACTTCGCTCCTTGCGCGCGTCCTGCAAAAGCTGGAGCGGGTCGGGCGCGTGGGCCGCGAAACGTCGCAAGGCATAGGCGGCTGCCCGGTCGTAGGGCAGGTTCCCCTGCGCTCCCTTGACGGTCGTTCCCTCCGGAAGGACCCGTGCATGGCAGGTCGCACAGGAGCCGGACCCGAGCTCGACCTTGCCTTTTTCCCGGATCACGTAGCGGACGAACGGCAGGCTACCGTCGCGGGCGACGGGTACCCTCAGCTCGTTGTACCAGGCCGGATTCCGCACATCCGACATGTTGATGAAAAGTTCGCTGTCGAAAGTGATGGGCGAGTCGAACACAACTTCGCCGGCTCGAATCCATTCCGCTTCGGATTTAAGCTGTGCGGGGTCGAAGGCAAGCTGCGGCTCCTGCTGCCGGAGCCATTCCATATACCCGCGTGGCTCCCGGTCCGGACGGAAGACGCGATAGCTTTTGTATATTACGCGAGCAGGTATTCGATAGTAGTACTCGGACGATCCATGCTTCGGCGACGCCGCAGCGTTGGCGAGTGGTACTTCTAAGGAGGCCAGTGACTCATCATCCCAAGTCCTGGGAATCGCAACGGACCCTTCCCGCGCTGGCACGGTTGGCGCGCGTCCGGCGGCGGTGGCAAGAATCAGCCCGCACCCCAAAACGGATGCCAAACCAGCCAGGGACGAACGGACGGTTCCTCTTCTCACATTCCGACGCCCTTCCATTTTCCTTCGTCGTACCGCCCCTTCGACGTCTGGGCGGCCAAGGGATGGTGACGGGGGGTAATGACTCATTTTGGCTTTGGAGCGCCGGGCTTTAGCCCGGCAGCATCCCCCAATACCGACCTGCCCGCCCCGGCTCGGTCCGTTGCGGCCAGACGGGCCGGACCTCGCACCGGGAACGGGCCGGGGAAGATCGCCGCTACTTGCGCGGGCGGAGAAAAAAGCGACAGGGGAGGAAGAACACTAAAGGCAAGCAGAATCAAGCCCAGCGAGTGGCCGTAGGTATAATCGAAAAACCCGGCCAGGAGGAAACCGGAAAGACCAAGCAGGGCCGCGAGCGATGCGAATCGGGCTTCCCGCGCCGTGGCGGTGAGGAGCGCCCGCCTGAGGTCCAACAGCAAAACTCCACAAAAAGCCAGCGCCGCCAAAGTAGTCGGCACCCCGAACTCCGCGGCAATCTCAACGAGATTGTTGTGCAGGTGGCCGTGGTAGGCGGGCACAGGGTCGCCGGCAGAGAGATATGCGGGATAGAGTTTCTCAATCCGACCCGGGCCGACGCCTGTCAGGGAGTGCTGCTTGATCATTTTCCAGCCCACGCGGAGCATCTGAACGCGCTCGAGGTTGGAATAGTAGTCGGGAGAGAGGGACTGGCGAAGACGGGTGCGGATTGCTCCTGGGGCCAGGAGGAATACTGTGACGACAAATGCCGGAAGCAACCAGAGCCATCGTGAGCGCCGCCAAGCGAGCACCGCTGCCCCGAGGAACAGTGATGCCAGCCAGACGGTTCGCGTAAGGCTAAGCAAGATGGCAAGCCCGTTAAGGGCCAGCACTGGCCACCAGCGCCTCCTCAGTTCAGGATAGAAGCTCCAAAAGCTCAGCAAGCCCGCTACGATCAGAATTTCTACGGTCCCGAACACCATCCAATGGTTGAGAAGTCCGCCGGTTCGAAGGTACAGGCCGACATCACCGCCGGCCGCAATTTCCCGCCGGTAATAGAAGCACCGGGAGATGAAGTCGCCGATCAGGAATAGGGAACCAAGTGTCGAGGCGATAAAGGCTCCTTTCCAGGCAAGCCTTACCGAGGACTGCTTCTGGAAGGCGGGCATTACGAAGAAGAGGCACCCCACGAGCGCCAGGTGGCGCATCTCCCCTTTACCCGCCGTAGGCTCGGGGGAAAGGCAGCACGAAAGCAAGGCCAGCCCCGCCCAGGCCAACCAGAACCAGAAAACCCGAGGAAGAAGGATCTGTGCCCGCCCCCTTGCGCAGCCCACAATTCTGGCCAGCAAAGCAATCGCCAGGAAGAATTCGGCCACGGCAATGGAGAGAGGAACGCACCAGATTGCCAGCGTCAGGACCGCAGTATCGACCGACTGCTCGCGCAGCGCGGCGAAGACCACCCTCCCTATGGGGGTTACTGCGGCCCTTTCCGCCGGAATTTCGGCATGGACAATCGAACTTGCCATGTGAAGGTTAATAAACCTGCCTTGTGAGATCGAAGCCCACGAACAGCCCTCCGGGGGTATCGCCGGTGGGATCCCCGACGAGTGCTGCGCGCGTGGCCGCGCGCTGTGAAACCGTCGTCCCTGGACTGGTCGTGAAGCCAAAGGTAAAAGCGTGTCTCCAGATCTTCTTCTGAATCCCGAACGAATAGGCAGGACGATGAATTCCCAGCTCCGGGCCGTTGACGAGAGTGGGAATGACCTCGGCCACCAGGGCTACCGTCGGGCGGATGTCCAGAGATCCTCCGACCCCCAACGCGAAGGTATTGAATCCCGGAAGATTGGGCCACGGGTCTTCGATCACGCGCTGCGGCGGCACGAGGGGACGGTTTTGCACGGAAAAGGTCGGCACGATGTAGATTTGCGCCCGACCCGTGAGGCTGCGCGAGAAGATTCCTTCAAAGTCCCCCGTAAAGTTCTTCGAGAAGTCGTTCTGGCCCTCCACGGAAACGCGGACCTCGGCGTTGAAGGGGCCCCCGTCGTGTTCATCCAGCAGGTGGTAGCCGGCGGTGAACTGAATGGGGCGTCCGATGACACTGGGCGAGCGATAAACGCCCACCGAGAGGTCCTTCGTGACTCCGTAACGGAAACCGAAAGAGGAGATGGAGAAGTCGTCAAGCCCCAGCAGGACGTGGCCTCGGGCCTTGCCTTCGAACGCGGGGTTGAACGCGAACCGGTGGTTGAAATTGATGTAGAAGCCGTGCCGGTTTAGCCGGCGGCCCGTGGGCAAGCTGAACACGAAGTCGTCTCCCGGCTCATAAACTCCGGGCTTGGTCTTCTGCTCGGGGGGTGGCGTGGGCGGGCCCGCCTGGGCTTTTTGAGCAGGGTCGGCTGAAAGTTTCTTTGCGCCCGCAGGGGCGTCCTGCGAGCCGGTCACTTCGCGCACGGTCTGCGTGGCAAGATCGAGCAGGTACTTTTTCCCGTTCCGCTCGATGATTACCGAGGAACTCGATCCCTCGACGAAGCTGACGCCCAACGCCGTCGGGTCAGCAGCGGCAAGCTGCGGACCCTGCGCCACACGCGGAGGGGTCGCCGGCGAGCTGGCGGCCTTCCCATCGGGTGGAGTTGACCAACCTTGTACGGGCCCGACGCCCATTACGAGCGCTAAACTCACCAACATATGTCCCGCCGCATGGCGAGAGCACTTTGGGCGCGCTGAGTGCCCAGCAATTTGAGGTTCCATGGTTACGCGATCCATTTTCACTCTCCCTTCATTACTCGGATACCATGGCGGAGAGGGCGCACGGGTCAGCGCACTGTAGTGAATTTGTAAAGGATTTGTTAGACTAATAAGTGCATCAGGAAAAGTGCGACGGGGCTGTGGGTGGAGTGGGGGCCCGCGTCCCTCACACGAGTATCTCCAGGGCCACCTGAGCGGCAAAGATAACTGTGTTGAAAGTCCTCGTCATTGAAGACGATCGAAAGCTCCATAAGGTCTTCGAGCGGGTCCTCGCCAGCGAGGACTTTGCGGTGGAGTTTGCCACGGACGGAGCCGCCGGCCTGGCAGCCTTCCGCGCTGCTCCGCCGGTCCTGGTGATTCTCGACTTGAAGCTGCCAAAACTTTCGGGCCGCGAGGTGTGTCGGGAAATCAGACGCGAATCTCCAAGCGTCCCCATCATCGTCGTGAGCGCGACCGCCGAGGAACTCGATAAGGTCCTTCTGCTCGAGCTGGGCGCCGACGACTACGTAACGAAGCCCTTCAGCCCCAAAGAATTGCTGGCTCGCGTGCGTGCCGTGTTGCGGCGGACACAGCCCGCATCGAAGGTCATCGACAAATATGCTTTCGACGATGTGGCGATCGACTTCGCCAAAATGGAGCTCACGCGCAACGGCCGGTCCGTTCCCATGACCCCGCAAGAGTTCAAAATCGTCAAGTACTTCGCCCAGAATCCCGAGCGGGTCATCTCCCGGGATGAGCTCCTGAATGAAGTGTGGGGATATAACTGCTATCCCTCCACGCGCACCGTGGACAATCACATCTTGAAGCTGCGACAGAAGCTCGAGAAAGAACCCATGAATCCCGTGCATTTTCGAACCGTCCACGGGGCCGGTTACAAGTTCGTCCCTTAAAGGGCATCATCACACAGGTTGCTGAAAAACACTCCGGAACGCTGTCATTCCGAGCGGAGCGAGGAATCTCGCTCTGAAAAAAGGGGGGTTGCGAGATTCCTCGTCGTCCCGATGAAGTGCATCGGGACTCCTCGGAATGACATGCTGATCGAGTCCCTCAGCGACCTGTCAGGGGCGTTGAATGCGGCAGTGGCGCGCCAACCCGCGGATGGGGGTGGCGCCCCGGAGATAAGCCTCGATGGTCAGGGTCCGGCTGCGAACTAAGCTGCTGCTTTCTCTGATTCTCACTTCGACCGCGCTGATCTTTTCTTCTCTTTTTATCGTCCAGCATCAATTGCGAGAACGGGCGAGAGAAGAGATCTTCGAATCACTGCGCAACTCGGTTGTCACCTTCCAGAGCTTCCAGCGCGCGCGGCAGAACACCCTGGCGCGTTCCGCCGCACTGCTCGCGAACCTGCCGAGTCTGAAAGCGCTTATGACCACCGAGCATGAGGCCACCATCCAGGACGCCTCCGCCGACTTCTGGAGACTCGCCGGCAGCGACCTCTTCGTGCTCGCGGACCGGACGGGCAAGATCGTCGCGCTGGAGACTGCCGCCGGGGGATTTGACCGTCAAGCAGCGCAAGCCTCTCTCACTCGCGTCTTCGAGCGCCACGCGAACCGCGATTGGTGGTTCGGCGAAGGGCATCTCTATGAAGTCTATCTCCAGCCGATCTATTTCGGGGCTCCGAGCGAAGACGTCCCCTTGGGCGTGGTGGCGGTGGGGTACGAAATCAACGATCAGGTGGCGAATGAGGTCCGTCGCGTGGCTTCCAGCCAGGTAGGCTTCCTGTACGGAAATGAGATCGTGGTCAGCACGCTCACGCCTGAGCAGCAGGCCGAACTCGCCGGCCAGATCGGCAGGCTCTCCCCCTTGTCTCCATTAGGCGCGCATGATCTCCAACTCAGCGACGAACGGTATCTGGGCTCGGCGGTGGACCTGCCCCCGACGAGCGACCCTTCTGTGCAGCTTACCGTCTTGAAGTCCTACGACCAGGCGACCGCCTTTCTCGAAAGCCTGAACCGCCTCTTGTTGGTCGTGGGGCTGGCGGCGGTCCTTGCGGGGACCGCACTGGTCTTCCTGATCTCGCACACCTTCACGCGACCTTTAGCGAACCTCGTTTCCGGCGTGCGCGCCCTCGAAAAAGGGGACTTCATGTTTCCTCTCGACGCCCGCACCCACGACGAAATCGGAGAATTGACCACGGCGTTTGACAAGATGCGGAGGAGCCTGGAGAAAAGCCAGCGGGACCTGCTTCACGCCGACCGTCTGGCGACGATCGGTCGCATGGCCAGCTCCATCTCGCACGACCTCCGTCACCCGTTGACCGCTATTCTTGCCTATGCCGAATTCTTGGCAGAAGACAGTACCGGCGACCAGCAGCGGAAGGAACTGTACGATGAGATCCGACTCTCCGTCACGCAGATGACCGATCTGATCTCCTCGCTGCTGGAATTCTCTAGGGCTCAGGAGGTCCTGAAGCTCGCCTATGGAAATATCCGGGAACCTGTGGAGCACGCGATCCGGACCGTCCAGGCCCGACCCGAGTTTCGAGGGATTGCGATCACGCTCTCACAACCCGATGTCATCGAGGGTTGGTTCGACCGCAAGCGGCTGGAGCGGGCGTTTCACAACCTCCTTCTTAACGCCTGCGAGGCAGTCCCGGCGAACTCGGGAAAAATCCAAGTGAGCACGTGCCGGCTCGTCGACAGCGTGGAGATTCGTATTGCCGACAATGGGCCCGGCATCCCTGAAGCCATCCGTGATTCCCTCTTTCAGCCTTTCGTCAGCTACGGGAAGGAGAACGGGACGGGTCTCGGCCTCGCCGTCGCGCACAAGATTGTTCAGGATCACGGCGGGGAAATCCGCGTCGACTCCCCCGCCGAATGCGGCGCCGTCTTCAATCTTCGTATCCCGCTTACCCCACCGTCGGGAGTCCAAAACACCTCGTAGCGCCGGGCGGAACCTGTCCCCACGACGTCGGGAGCCCGGCATGCCCCGATGAATCGGGGCGCTACTGCCCACCCGCGCCTGCGTGGTAACTTTCCTCATCGAAATCTTTACAAATCCCCAACATCCGTCTGACACCCCCTTGCTTGGGCTCGTGCTACGGTCGCTATGTGACTATGCAGCATGCCCACGATTCGCTGGCAAAGGGACAGTCTGCCGAACTCGGCCGGTGGCCGGCGGGCCGGCTGGAAACCACGCCTGCAGGTCGGCCCGACTTTCTCAGGAAAGACGCCCAGACGCCCATCAGCCGGGCCTTTCACGTCGCAGGCGTACGGCTCTTCATCGAAACCAATTCTGAAACGATCTTGGAATCGGCGCACGAAGCGTTCGCCAGCTCGACGCCGGCCATGGCGGGGCGTGGCGCCAAGCTCCGCCTGTGGGTCGATCCCTCAGGGAATTCGGGCCCCCCCTGGCCTAAACCCTACTTCCGCGGACTCTCTCACCTCATCTTTGGAGGGTTCGACAGTCAGAACTCCTTCTTGATTGACCTTCGCACAGGAACCGTTCTCGGGCGGTTCTCACCAAAGATGGCTGCTGATCGCAGCATGTGGAAGACCGTGATCTTCCCGGTGATCTTCTCGGCGCTCGCTCCGTCGCTGGACCTAGCGGTTCTCCATTGCGGGTGTGTCGGCGCCGATGGGGGCGGACTTCTACTCGCCGGCGAGTCCGGACAAGGGAAGTCTACTCTCGCCGTTGCCCTCGCTCAGGTCGGCTTCCGTTTCCTCTCCGATGATCGCACTGTTCTCTCGCTAACGAGCGAGGGACTAACCGCGTGGAGCGTCCTTCCTGGTTTGAAGCTGCGCCCGGACGCCCGAAGCCATTTTGACGGTTTGGCCGACCTTCAACCGGCTCCACTTTGGGGGGGCGAGGAAGCCTACCGCGTGGACGCAAGGGAGGAGTTGAACGTTCATACGACTCCGCGTTGCGAACCGCGCTGGCTAATCTTCCTTGAACGTCAACCTATCCCGGAGTTCACGCTTCGGAGGATTTCGGCGCCGGAGGCCGCAGCCCGCATGGAAGCAGGGCTGCCGCAGGAGATACCCGCAGCCCTCGCGCAGCAGCGCAGGACCATCGCTGCCCTTGTCCAACGAGATTGCTGGGTGCTCCGCCACGGCGGCGACCCACACGCGGTAGCGCGGGCTCTCCGCGATTGGGTCAAGGCACTGGGGTCTCGGCGAACCAGGCTCGGGGAGACCCCGCCGGCGCCTCTGCCGCGGATCGAGGTAGCGCGCCGGGACCCGCTGCGCCGTTTCACGCCCACTCCGTTCGTTGCCCAGGTCAGCGTCATGGACCGGACGCTTCGCGTGGAAACTAATAATCCGCAAGTTCTGAAGTGCGTCCGCCAGCTCTTCGACCGCTACGGACCAGCCCCAGCTCATCCTCCCCAGTTCTTATGGCGAATCGTCACCGAGCCGGACAGCGCTCGAAAGCCGCCTTGGCCGGAGATGACGGCGTTTTCGGGACCGGGGCTGAGGGTCGTCAACCTGGGGCAACGCAGCTTCCTTGCTGTGGACCTCGAAGCGCGCGAAGGCGTGGGATTTCTGGCTGAGGGTCTTGCGGCCGAAGAGACGGGATTTGCCAGTATCTACCTTGCGGCGCTCTTCTACCTGACCGCGCCCGTTCTCGGACTTGTCTCGGTTACCGCGGCCTGTGTCGTCCACAAGGAGCGCGGCATTCTCGTCTTCGGGGAGCCCGCGAGCGGCAAAACCACCTCAAGCTACCTCGCGGAGCGCCTGGGATTGGAGTTTCATTCCGATCAGGCCACTTTTCTGGAGTTCGAAGGTCACCGACTTCGAGCGTGGGGAGACTTCTGGCCCGATGCCTTCCGCGCCGAGGCCTCGCAATTTCTTCCTGAGCTCAGCTCACAAGCTAGTGCCTTTTCCCAAGGCAGAATGACTTTTCTTGCCTTGTCGAAGTCTCGCACCCCGAGGCCAGCACGCAGCGTGTTTCCCGCCGCCTGTATTCTCTTGGAAAAGAGAGCCATGGAGGCGCCACGCCTGACGCCGTTACCCGCTCCTGAGTTGTCGCAGCGGTTGAAAGTCTTTGTTCCCTTTAAGGACGAGGCTCGTTTCGAGGCTCAACGTGAAAGCGTGTTCCGGAGGCTGGCGGAGTTGCCGGCCTTCCGGCTGACCTGCGGCGAGCCTTGGGCGGCAGCCCGTTTCTACCGGAGCGTGCTCAGCATGGAACAGCTCCTAGAGGAAAGGGAATGAACCGAGCACTGGCGGAAACGATCGTACAGTGTCTAAGCGTCGCCCGCGATCCGACGCCGGCTTTGTTCCGCCTCGGTCGCTTCAGCGAGCGCGACTGGGTACGCACGCGCGAATGGCTGGACCTCAGCGGGCTGGCTCTTCATCTCTGCCAGAGGCTTGAGGAATGTCGCGCCGAGCCGTTGGTGCCCGCCCGCGTGGCGAAGCGCTTGCAGAAAAACCTCGCGGATAACCGTCAGCGTCTCGCCGCGATAGCGGCCGATTTTGTTCGTTTGAACGGTCTGTTGGCGGAAGCCGGGATAGCCCATGCGGCTCTGAAGGGCCTGGCGATGGTCCCGGACTATTGTCCGGACGGAGTGCTGAGAGTTCAGTTCGATCACGACTACCTTGTCGAAGCAGAATCGCTCGCGCGAGCGGAGGAAACCCTTCAGGCTGCTGGCTACACGCGGAAGAATCCTCACGAAGCCCATCCACGCGCTTACATCAGGTCTTCCTCCGAGCGCAGCTCGCTCGAAAAGCGTACGGATTTTTATTCAGCCGAATTGATCCGGCCGGTCGAACTGCACGTCCGCCTCTGGGAAGACGAAGAAGAAGGAATCCCGATTGATCTTCCGCGAGACTTTTTGGAGCGCGCGCAGCTCCTGAAGTGGAGCGGCCACCGCTACGGGGGCCTTTCCGATGAGGATGCTCTGCTCTTCCAGGTCCTCCACGGTTTTCGCCACATGCTCAGAAACTGGTGTCGCCTGTCCATCCTCCTGGAAATCGCCAGCTTCCTCCGCTGCCGCGCGCAAGACGAACGTTTGTGGCAGAGCTTTGGTGAGCGGACCAAGAATCTTCGCTATGTCCCCCAAGCCGCGGGCGTCGTCTTCAGTTTGGCCACCCAAGTCTTCGACGGCGAGGTCCCCGCTGCGGCCAGGCCGTTCACCGTCGAGACCCTCACGCCCGCTCTGAAGCTCTGGGTCGAACGGTACGGGACGCGGCTGGCGTTGGACAACTTCCGCAAGACCAAGTTCAGTCTCTTCTTGCACCGAGAATTCGTGAGCGACGGAGCGACTTGGCGGGCGATGCTCCGGCGTCGGTTGTTCCCTCGCCATACTCGGGCGATCACCCGCACCCTGCCGGCGTGGAAGTTTGCAGCCCTTGGACCGCAATCCCTTCGGCAGGCCGCCTACGCGCTTCAGCGACTGGGGTTCCACCTCGTCGCGGCGCTGACCTATGGGTGGGAGCACTCCCGCTGGGTCCGATTGCGCAAGAAGGTCTACGCACGTTCTGTCCAGTACGTTCGACGCCAAGAAGAAACGGATAGGCGGTCTGGCGCGATAAAGGAAATGGTGAGCTCCCCGTCATGATCGATGGTCTCGCGTGGCAAGCCCGGATTTGCGCTTCGCAGTTTTATTGCGGCGTATTGATTCTGTAGGTGTATATGTTCTTCGTTCGGTCGTTCTTGATTAACACTTGTTTGGCGCTCTTTGACCTCGCGACGACGGCCGCAAGTTACGGGCTGGTCGCCGGGATGTTCCTCCGCCGGGGTGACGGCCCACTTGCCCTATCGGCCCTTTCCACGCCTCAGCACGCGGTTTGTTTAGGTTGGATTTCGGTGGCTTGGCTCGCCGCCCTGATCTATTCCGGAGTGTACCGCTCACGCCGGATGAACTCTGCATTTTCGGACCTCGGCGTCTTGGCCAAGGCGTCGGTCGTCAGCCTGCTGATCCTCGTGGCGCTCGCTCACGCGGTTCCGGCGCTCGAACCCACACGATTTTTCCTGCTGACACTTGTATCGGTGAACTTCCTGTTGCTTGGCCTGGCACGATTTGGTGTTCGACTTCTCATGCGGGCGATTCGGCAGCGCGGTTACAACACCAAGAATCTGATCCTGGTCGCGTCACCCGCTCTCGGGGATCGCCTGGCGAAGAAAATCGGGCGGCATTCGTCCTACGGATTCCGGATTCTGCGACGACTGGAATACCGCCACGGGCAGGACGGCGAAGCGAATCGCGTGCTTCGCGACTTTCAGGNNNCGCGACTTTCAGGATTGCCTGGCGTCGGTCCATGTGGACGACGTCATCCTGGGACTGCCCGCCGAGGCCCGAAGGGCGACGGAACAACTGATCTGCGAGTGCGAAGCTCGCGGCATCAATGTGCGGGTGGTCCCGGATCTCTTCCCTCTTGTCCAGAGCGACACCCAGGTTTACGACCTCGACGGGGTTCCGCTCGTCAATGTCCACATCTATCCCGCCGACGGTCTGGGTTACGCGGTTTTGAAACGGCTCCTCGACGTCTTCCTTTCCGCGAGCGCTCTCGTCCTGTTGCTGCCGGTGTACGTCGTGGTGGCCCTCGCCGTTAAGCTCACCTCGCCCGGCCCCGTCTTCTTCTCCCAGGAGCGAGTGGGCCTTAACGGCCGGAAATTCAAGATGTTTAAGTTCCGTACGATGCGACAGGATGCAAGGCGCGATCCCGCCTGCCACTGGACCACGCCCAACGATCCCCACGTGACCCGCTTGGGCCGGTGGCTGCGTCGCAGCAACCTGGACGAGATCCCCCAGTTCTGGAACGTGCTGATGGGGGATATGAGTATTGTAGGACCGCGGCCGGAACGCCCCTTCTTCCTCGAGCGCTTCCGGCAGCAGGTCCCCGATTACATGTTGCGCCATTACGTGAAAAGCGGAATCACGGGATGGGCGCAGGTCAACGGATGGCGGGGGGACACCTCGATTCCCGAGCGAGTGGCGCATGACCTCTACTACATCCGCAACTGGGCCTTAGCGCTCGACCTCAAGATCCTGCTTTTGACCTTCGCGAAGACATTCTTCCATCGAAATGCTTACTGACCCTGGAGGGAGCCTGCGCGGGCTTGGAGATGGTTATGCTGAGTTACGAAGCTGATGAACGATTGTTCCGAAGAGCCGGGAGGCTGCGGCGTCACTGGCGCTGGATTCTGGCGGGGACAGGATTATGCGCGCTGGCCGGGCTGGTGGTCAGCCTATTCCTTCCCAAGACGTATCGCGCCACGACCTACGTCCTGGTCTCCGAATCGAAGATTGGACCGGCCTCCCAAACGGCCGCGTGGCAGCAGTTGGCCACGATCAACACCTACCTTCCACTGGTCGACAATGACTCCCTGATTGAAAGGGAGATCAGGAAATTCCATCTCGACCATCCGCCTTACAACCTCACCGTCGATGGCTTTCGCCGCAAGGACTACCTGGATGTGCGGACGCCAAAAGCCACGCGTCTGCTCGAGGTCAATGTGGAATTTCCGGACGCTGCGCTGGCCGCGGCTCTGGCCAACGATCTCGCGGCTGGCGCCAAAGAGCTGAACCAACAGATGAACGCCCAGGATACGCAGGCCACCCAGGAGTTCCTGAAGCAGCGGCTGGACCAAGCCACGGCGCGTTTGGCGGAAGTATCGCAGCAGCTCCTCCGACTGCAGGAGGCCGCGCACATGGAGGATCTTGAGAAACAACTCACTATGCTCCTCGGTGAGCGGGAGCAGCTCTCGGCTCAGCTCCTTCGCCTTCGGCTGAGCCTGGCGCAGGACGAGAGCAAGGCCCGCACGCTCCAGCAGGCCCTCAGCAAGGAGCCTCGGACTTTTCGGCTCTCCAAGAGTGTTACGGACGATAGGTTCATCGAACGACTGAGCGAGCAAGCCCACCCGGGCACGCCGGCGCCGCTCTCCGTGACGGAAGAGACTCTGAACGCAACTGGCGAGCAGATCCGTCAGGACTTGGTCGATTGCACCGCCAGCGCCGCGGCGGAGAAGGCGGGGATCGAGGCGGCCACGAGCCGTTTGAGGGAAGTCGACGCTGATATCGATCGCCTCCTCCAGCGAGTCCCCCGATTGCGGAGCGAAATCGAAGCGGCTGCCAATGACTACAAGGTGGCCCGCGAGGCTGTCGATAGCACCACCCGGGACTACCGGAATGCTTCCGTCACGGTCAGCACCAAAGCGGATGAACTCCAGCCCATGGCCCCCGCGCGCGTGCCGGAGCGGCCCGTGCGTCCCCGTCTGCTGCTGAATACGCTCCTGGGGGGCGCCTTGGGCTTCCTCCTGCTGAGTGGCTCAGCCGCGCTTTTCGAAAGCCTTCGGGACTTGCGAGCAGTGTCCCCCATCTTCGCGCCCGAAGATGAACACGTAGGAGTGGAGCGCTCCTGAAGAAGGCCATGTCCGTCTTGTCCTCTACCATGCCGCGTCGGTTGGCCATCAACGGCCTCGCCATTTTCAGTGGCGAGGCGGCCGCGCGCGTGACCACCCTGGGGATGGTCCTGCTCGTGGCGCGCCGATTCGGACCGGGCGTGCTCGGCCAATATGGCTACGCCGTCGCCGTGGCGAGCATCGTCCTGCTGGTGCCGGACTTCGGCCTGCACCTCCTGGCTGTCCGGGAACTGGCGGGGAGACCGGCGCGTCTCCCGACGGTCTTCTGGACGATGTGTGTTCTCAAGTCTTGCTTGGCGGCTGTCGTTCTGGCCCTCACGCTGGCCTTCGGATTTTGGGCGGTCGAGGACAGCGGCCGCCGGCTGCTGCTCTTTATCCTCCTCCTGCGCGTGCTCCTGCAGACGTTTTCGCAGGGCTTTATGGCGGTCTTCAAGGCCTTCGAACGGATGCACTTCATCGCCGCGCAGCAGTTCACGAATGCCCTGCTGGTATTGGCTTGGGCGGGAATGGCCCTGTTTTTTCACGCGGGCTTCGAACAGCCCCGGAGACTCGCCACGAAGTACGCACTGAAACATCTGGATTCCGAACGGAACGTCGTCAGGATGGAGCAAGGGCACAAACGATTTGCCAATCCAGTCCGAGAT
>JAIQGH010000173.1 GCA_020072655.1 Terriglobia bacterium
GGTCCACCGACCACCGGGGGAAGCGGCTCGGGAGGCGGAGGAAGCTCGATCCCGGGGGCGCTCGGGATCACTGCTTCGGGCACCACCTCCGGCTGCAATTCAGCGGGGCTCACCTCCAGCGGAATCTCCAGCGTTGCAGCAGGCTCGGCGATGGCAGTCGGCGGCACCTCCACAGGAGCCTCAGCGATGGGCGCTACCTCGGCGGGCTGGACCGGACCGGCGGCCTGGGCCTCGATGTACTCGCGAAGTTCCGCCACCTGGGGATTCCCCGGGAACCTCTCTTCCAACGTCTGGACGGCGCTTCGGGCCTCCTCGGGGAGATTTTGGTCGAGGTAGAAGCCGATCTCCTCTCGTGCCTCCTCGTAGTTAAACGCTGCAACCGGGGCCTCGGCGACCGGAGCTGTCAAGGGCGGAGCTTGGCCCGTAAAAGCCTCCAGGTCGGTGGAAAGATCCATTTCTTCCGAGGGCGCCGGAGCTGCCGGCGCGGTGGTCAAGGCCGAGAGATCCAGGGGGATTTCCACAGGTTCCGCCGGGGGAGTTTTTGCGGCCGCCGGCTCCCCAGGCGGGGCCACGGGAAAGGCCTCCGTAAGGTCCACCTCGACCGGCTCAGCCCGCCGTTCGGCGGGCTCGGGAGCGGTGATGACGGGTTGTGCCGGCGCCCCAATGGCCTCCCTCGGGGCCGGGAGCGAAACCTCCGCCCCACTCACGAGTTGGCCCACGAATCCCTCGTATTTGCGGGCACTTTCCAGATCGCCCTGTTTCCGGAAGACCTCAGCCAGTGATTCGGCAGCCTGTCGGGCGCGCGCGGGCCGAGTCCGATGGCAGACCTCGAAGATTCGTCGGTGGATCTCCGCCTGCTCAGGGTAAACCGCTAGGACTTTCTCCAGTTCCGTGACCGCTTTATCAATAAGTCCATAGCGTGAGTAGAGGTCACTGTTTTCGAGCGCCTCTTTCACCATGGCCGCCTGTTCGAGGTCTTCGGCGGGGGGCGGTGGGGCAGCTTCGACTTCCTCCATGGCCGTAAGGTCGATCTCGGCAAGCGCTCGACGCGGCAGTTGGACTTCCTTGCCTTGCTGTTCCAACACTTGGTTCAGCAAGCTTTGATACTCCTCGTTGGCCGGCTCGCGGCTGACGAGCTTGCGGTAGATATCCTCTGCCTGTGGGAGGTTGCCAGCCTGCCGGTGAGCGTGGGCGAGAGCGGCGAGGGCTTCCGTCAGGGTGTGCTCCTCCGAGGTCTTCTCCGCGATCCCGCAGACGAGCTCCAGCGTCGGGACGTGCTGGGGGTTCTTCGACCAAACTTGCCTCAACGTCTCCATGAGCGGCGCGACGGACTTGCGCTCGATCAGTGTGGGGGCCACCTGCTGAAGGAGCGCGATCGCTGCGTCGAGATTTCCCGCTTGCGCGCAGAGTGCTGCAAAGGAAGCCAGAGGCGAGAAATCATCCGGCTTGGCCTGGAAGGTGTCCAGCGCCAGTTTTTCCGCCAATCCCTCCCTCCGGGTGGCCAGGTAAACCTCGATCAGGAGCTGATAACCCTGGGGTCCTCCCTTAAGAGACGGAGCCGCATCGAGGATCTTCTCAACCGCGCGAAAGTCGCCCTTGCCGAGCGCCAAGCGGGCCCCGAGCAATTGGGCCGGCTCGTTGGCTGGGTCGATCTCCAGCGCCTTCTTCAGCGCGGCCTCGACGGCCGGAGTGTCACCAGCTCGGAAGGCGCTTTCCGCCACCTCCGCGTAAGCGATGCCGGCTTCTTCCTTTCGCCCGAACTGCATCGCCAACTCGGCCAGCCGCGTCCGATACGTCCGGTTTTCCGGGTCGAGAACGACAATCTTGCGAAACGTCTCCAGCGCGCGCTCCGGTTGATTATGCTTCTTGTAATACTCGACCGCGTGGCCGTACTGTTCGCGCGCCTCGCGGTTCAATCCCTGCAGGGCATAGAGCTCGGCCAGCTTCAGGAGCGGTTCAACCTGGTTGGGGTCAATCTTGCTGATTTTCTTGAAGATCGCGATCGCCTTAACAGTAAAGCCATCCTTCATGTAGGCGTCGGCGAGTCTGCCGAAATTCTTCAGGGCCTCCGCCTTGTTGTTTTCGCGGTATTGGAGGTCGCCGATCGTGTTCAGGATCGAGATATCGTCGGGGTCTTTCTCAAGGATATGCGTGTAAGCCTTGATGGCATCAGCGATTTTTCGCTGGCCGACGAGCTTCTCCGCCTCCTGCATTGCTTTGGCTTTATTGAAAGCCATCGACAGGCGCCTCCGGGGCGCTGACTTTATTGGACAATGCACGTACGCTAGCACACGCCCTAGACCAAGTCAACGGATTCAACTTTCGGTTAACGGCTAACTCATTCCGATGGTTCAGGTTGGGCGTGCCGGGCGGGGTCCCTTAGGGCGAAAAACGCGCTTTGCGCTCGCCCCCGGACCGGCCAGCTTGGGCCGGTTGCTTCGTGCTTCTGTTTTCCCTATAATCGCAATATCCGCAGAACTCAGGGTTTCAGGACTGAAGGGATGCCCTCGCCAATCACCAAAAAGCTGGAGGAAGAGATTCAAGCGCTCGAGTACGAGCTGAATAACGAGCTGCCGAAAGAACTCAAGCGCGCCCGGGCGCACGGCGACCTGAGTGAGAACGCCGAATACATCATGGCCAAGCAGCGCCAGGATATTGTGGCGGCGCGCCTGGCACAGCTCAAGAAGCGGCTGGCGAATCTCTCGCTGATCAATCTGAACAACATCCCTAAAGACCGCGTCGCCTTCGGCTCGCGCGTGGTCCTCTACGATCTCGACCGCGACGCCGAGATCGAGTATCGCTTGGTGATGAGCGAAGAAACCGACGTCAGCAAAGGCTTGATTTCGACCACCTCGCCCATTGGGCGCAGCCTGATGGGCAAGAAGGTCGGCGACACGTGCAAGGTGATGACGCCTAAGGGCGTCCGGGAATTCGAGGTCCGATCTTTGCAGACGATTTACGACGAAGCCTGAGACTGCGGCGGAGCGCCGCCCGCCGAGGGGCACGCCCAGCGGGCCGCGTCGCCGGAAAGCTCTTGCATGTTGACTCGTCTGATCGGTGAAACCTGCAATCGCCTCCTGACGCTCATCGTGCGCGCCTTCGCGGCGAGCGGCATCAATCCCAACGTCCTCACCGTCATCGGCTTCGCCATCAACCTGCTCGCCGCCTATCTCTTCGCTTACGGGTATTTCCGCTGGGCGGGCGCCACGGTGTTTCTGGCCGGGCTGTTCGACATGCTCGACGGCCGCGTGGCGCGCCTCACGAACCGCGTCACCCCCTTCGGCGGATTCTTCGATTCCGTGCTCGACCGTTATTCCGACCTCTGCGTGATGATTGGCTTGCTGGTTTTCTACGGGCGCATCAACCGCTTCTGGTACGTCACGCTGGTCGCCGTGGCGATGATCGGCTCGGTGATGGTCAGCTATGCGCGGGCGCGCGCCGAGAATCTGATTCCCACCTGCAAGGTTGGCTTCCTCGAACGGCCCGAGCGCACGGTGCTTGTCATCATCGGCGCCATGTTCGACCGCATGGCGCCCGTGCTCTGGATCATCGCCGTCCTCTCCACCGTCACCGTCATCCACCGCGTCACGTACACGTGGCAGGAAAGCCGCAAGCTCGCCAGTTCGTAGTTCCGTCGATTAGCGTGGTCACGAAATAGCGCTTTCAAAGTCCAGGAGGTGCTAGGCGCATCGCAATGTACTCCTACGGTATGATGTGGAGGCATGCCCGAGCTACCGGACATCGTGGTTTACATTGAGGCGCTGGCGGCGCGGGTTCGAGGCAAGAGGCTCGAGCGCGTGCGCATCACCAGCCCGTTTCTGCTGCGGACTGCGACTCCGCCGGCTCAGGCGGCGGAGGGAAGAGCGGTCACCGAGCTGCGACGCCTGGGGAAGCGCATCGCCATCGGGCTTGAAGGCGACCTCTGGCTCGTGCTGCACCTGATGATCGCGGGGCGGCTGCACTGGAAAGCAGCTTCGGCGAAGCAAGAGCCCACGGGACAAAAACCATCCCGCGGCTACCCGAGCGGGAAAAACTTGCTGGCCAGTTTCGACTTCTCATCAGGCGGGTTGCTGCTGACCGAGGCGGGGGCGCAGCGTCGCGCCTCGCTGCACGTCGTTGCAGGTGAAGACGGCATGCGATCAATCAACCCGGGCGGGCTGGAAGTTTTGGATGCGGACCTGGCGAGCTTCTCAGCCGCGCTCAAATCCGCCAATCACACCCTGAAACGCGCGCTGACCGATCCGCGGCTCGTCAGCGGCATTGGCAACGCGTATTCCGACGAAATCCTGCACCGCGCGCAGCTCTCACCTGTGGCGCTCACGGAGCGGCTGAGCATGGAAGAGGTCGAGCGGCTTTTTGCCGCCACGTGCGGCACTTTGAACGACTGGACAGCACGCCTGCGGGCCGAAGCCGGCGGCCGTTTCCCGGAAAAGGTCACGGCCTTTCGGGAGGACATGGCGGTACACGGCCGATACGGGAAACCCTGTCCACGCTGCGGCTCGAAGGTACAACGCATTCGCTACGCTTCCAACGAGACCGACTACTGTCCGCGGTGTCAGACGGGCGGCAAGCTGCTCGCCGACCGTGCACTCTCGCGCCTGCTCAAAGAGGACTGGCCGCGCACGCCAGAAGAATGGGAACTGCTCGTCGAACGTCACCGGGGTGCTTAGAGCCGCTGGCCGGACGACAACTAACCAAGACTACGGGGCTTACCTTTTCCCGGCGGAGCCGTCTAAGTAAACTGAAGACGGTACGAGCCCAAGGCCCCGATGGATGGCGTCTGCTTGGAATTGGCCGGACAGGTGGGAAGCTCGCAACAGGCTGAGCCCGAGGCCGAGCGCACCTTGATTCGTCGCGCCCAGCGTGGCGACCGCGCTGCCTTCGACGCACTCGTCCGCCGTTACGACCAGGAAGTGCTGCGCATGGCGCTCCGGATTGTTCGCTCCCCCGACGAGGCACAGGACCTTTATCAGGAGGCCTTCCTCAAGGTCTACCGCTCCATCGGACAGTTCCGGCTGGAGGCACGCTTTTCTACCTGGCTCTATCGGGTGGTGACGAATGTCTGCTACGACCATTTGCGTCGGCAGAAGAATCGCAGCGAAGTCCAGGCCCCGGAGAACGAAGACGGCCAGCCGGACTTCGCTCAGGTCGTCGCCGAAGACCGTTCCGCCCTCCATCCCGATCGCGCCCTGGCAGCCGGGGAGATTTCCCGACGATTAGAAGCCGCGCTGGCCCGCCTGAGCCCGCGCGAGCGGATGGTCTTTGACCTCAAGCATTGCCAGGGGCTGAAGCTGCGGGCGATCGGGGAGATTTGCGGGACGAGTGAAGAAGCGGCCAAGAATTCGCTGTTCCGTGCGCTGCAGAAGCTGCGTGTGGACCTGCGCGATTTGGTCTAGCGCGGGCCCGATTTGGAGAGATGACCATGAACTGCGAGGAATTTGAACCCGCCGCCACCCTCTACCTTTACGACGAGTTGAGCGGCGCGGAGCGCGCCGAGTTGGAAGCTCACGCTGCGGCCTGTGAATCCTGCCGGGCCCGGCTGGAGGCGTCGCGGCGAATGCACCGACTGCCGTGGCGACACTGGTCCTCTTCGGCTTTGGCCTGGGTTGGACTTTGCGCCCGCGGGCTACAAGTCTCAAGGCGCCGGCCGTCGGCGCCGATCAGGCCGGTCTTGGCACCGCCGATCTGGGCGACCTGCGCATACGCAGCATCAGCCAGGTGGCGCCAGACCCGCAGTCGGGCGGCGTGCGCATCACCCTCGACGCCGAGCGCCGTGTGACGCTGGAGGGCTCGCTCGACGACCCGCGCATTCGCCAAGTCTTAGTTTCGACCATCAAGGGATACGAGAACCCGGGCATCCGGCTCGACACGCTGGACGCTCTGCGCATGCATACTAAGGACCCCTCCATCCGCGAAGCGCTGTTGTACGCGCTCGGACACGATCCCAACGCAGGCGTCCGCCTGGAAGCCTTGAAGACTGTGCGGCACATGGAATGCGACGAGGATACACATCGAGTCCTCTTGCACGCTGTCGAGCACGACTCCAATGTGGGCGTGCGCACGGCAGCCGTTGACGCCCTGGTGCAACATCTCCAGGAGGAAGGAATGGACGACGAAGTCCTGACAGCCTTCGAGAAACTGGCCGCCAGCGACCAAGATCCCGTGGTCAGGATGCGGTGCCTCTCCGCCGTCCGCAGGTTACAGGGAAATGAATAAAGGGCCTTTGCGGATTCATGTTCTTTTGTCCGTCGCTGCTCTCCTGTCGACTCTGCCCGTCGGTCTGAAGGCGCTCGAACCTGGCGAGCAGGAATACGTCAAGCGCGGCGAACCCCAGCGTGCGGGCAACTACTGGGAGGAACGAGCCACCTGCGACGCTCCGGCCCGGGAAGGCGGCAAACTGATTGTGCGCGCCGGCCTCGGCTCCATCAGCGTCAAGCCCGGGGCGAGCGGCCGCGTCGGGTGCCAGATTCGTCTGCGCGCCTACACCAAGAACGAAGCCGAGGCGCGGCGCTACTTCGCGAACTACGACTTGAGCCTGCGTCCCCACGAAGCCGGGCTCTACTTGCGAGGCGACTTTCGCGAGGAGCAGCACGGCGCCCGTTCGTTCGGAGCGGACTTCAACTTGACCGTTCCCCTGAAGTACAGCCTGGATCTCGAAACCAAAGGCGGCGGCATCGAAGTGGGAGATCTCGAAGGCGAACTCAAGGCCACGACGGCGGGCGGCGACATCCGCGCCGGCAACCTCCGCGGGCCGGTGCGGGTGGAGACGGCGGGCGGGAGTATCCGACTCGGAAACATCGCCTCGCCCGTCGAGGCGCGGACCGCCGGGGGCAGCATCCGCGTTGGAGAAGTGCGCGGGCCCGCTGCACTGGAGACGAGCGGTGGCGAAATTGTCGCGGGCATGGTCAACGGTGCCCTGCAGGCGCAAACGGCCGGCGGTGATTTGGTGCTACGGGGCGCCTCGGGAACCATCGAGGCCCAAACGGCCGGCGGCCAAATCTCGATCGGGGAATCCGGCGGAAACATTGTGGCTCAAACCGCGGGTGGCAGCATCCGCTTGCAGGGAGCGCGCTGCGAGGTGGAGGTGAAGACCGCAGGCGGAAGCATCGACTTGTTGCAGGTTCGCAAGGCCGTCCACGCGGCGACGGCCGCCGGCTCCATCCTGGCCCAGGTGGATGCCGACCTGAAGACGTTCGCCGCCTCAGAACTGAAGACTTCCGGGGGAGACATCCAGGTGTTCCTGCCGGCGAATCTCCCCATCACCATCGACGCGGCCATCGACATGGCGGCGGGGCACAAGATCATGTCCGACTTTCCTTTGAACATTCAGGGCGATAGGGTAACCCTCTTCGATGGTCAGATCTTCGGGGCCGGGAAACTGCGCGGCGAAGGCAAGCTGAACGGCGGCGGTGAGGTTCTGCGCGTCCGCACCATGGCGGGGAACATCGAAATTCGCAAGCTCGATCCACAAACCCTCGAGCAACTCCGCTCCCGCCAGCAGTCTTTCTGGAAGCGCTGGCAGGAGCGCGAGGAAGGACGTGGCGCAAAGTCGCCGGAGTGACCTGCCCCGGTGGGCTTCAACGGGGGCGGAGGGAAGCAGCCGAGGAGGGGCACGTGAAGCGAGTCAGGCTGGCAGTCGCACTGGTCGGTCTAGTCATTCTGGCGATGGCCCTGGCCAGAGTAAACCCCTACTTTGCCAGGGAAAACCCCGCGGGAAGGTCGCTGCGGTCGGGCACGAGCGGCGCGACTCCGGATCTCCGTGCACTCGTGGCGCACTACCCGCTGCCACCGGCAGGAAGTGTCAGCGTGGAAAACGTCCAAGGAGATATCGAGGTGGAGGGCTGGGACCGCGCGGAGGTCGAGGTGGCCGCTATCAAGCGAGCTTCGGGACCGGCCGCGAATCCCGACGATGTCCACATCGAGGTCGAGGTACGCGAGCGACGATTGGTGCTGCGCACCGTCTATCCGGGCCAATCCGAGGAGCCGGTCCGCGTGGACTATCGGCTGCGCGTGCCCCGCCAGGTCCGGTTGGATCACCTGCGAACCGTGGATGGCAGCATCCGCGTTCGACGGATCGAAGGCAGTGTGAAGGCGCACACGCTTTACGGGGATATCGAGCAAATGAACGTGAGCGGCAGCGTCGAGGCGCGCGCCATCAGCGGGAACATCGCCGTCTCGCTCCGCGCGTTGCCCGAGCCGCCTGGCGCGGTGTATCTCGACACGGTGAATGGACATGTTTTCCTCAGCCTCCCTTCGGATGCCAACGCGGATTTGCAGTTGAGCACCGTTGCCGGCCGGGTGGATAGCCGCTATGCGCTGGCCGTGAGCGATGTGCCCGGCGACAACACGCGGCGAACGCGCCTCGGCCGCGGAGGAACCCCCGTCCGCCTGCGGACGATTCGCGGCGACATCCACGTGACCGAGAATGAAGAATTACTGTGAGCGCCTGACTGTTGGAGAAAGGAAGAATTAGGAGGAGACCCATGAAAGCTAGAAGTGCCGCACTGATTATCGTCGTGTTGGCCGTGGCCGCAATGATTGTGGTTTCGACCCGCGCGCAGGACACTGACAAGGAGAAGCCTCAGGAAGGGGCACGCACGGTCGGTCCAGTCGTCCCGCACCCTGCGATGGGAAGACGTTTTCGCATTGGGATCGATGGGGGCGGAACGTGGCTGGGCGTGGCGCTGAAAGACCTGACGGTCGAGGAGGTAAAGGAGCTGAAGCTCCCCGGGGAGTACGGTGTCGAGGTGAAGGAAGTGGTCGATGACAGTCCGGCGGCCAAGGCGGGCCTGGTCAAGGGCGACATCATCCTCGAGTTCGCCGGCGAGAAAGTGCGCAGCGGCGAGCAGCTTCGCAGGCTGGTCCGCGAGACACCTCCGGACCACGACGTAACCATCGTGGTACGGCGCGGGAGCGAGACCAAGACGCTCACCGCCAAGGTCGGAAAGCCCAAGGTTCGTACCTACGAATACTTCGAGTCGCCTGAGTATCCTCAGACCTTCAATGTGCCTATGCCGCACCCCATGCCGGAAGTCCACGTGCCCGATTTCAATCTCTTCTGGATGCAGAGGGGGGCGCGCCTGGGCATTTCGGCTGATGAGCTGACTTCACAACTGGCGCAGTACTTCGGCGTGAAGCAGGGGAAGGGCGTTCTCGTGCGGGAGGTCGTCGTCGGCAGTGCGGCGGAAAAAGCCGGGCTCAAGGCCGGTGACATCATCGTGGCCGTGGACGGGAAAGAGGTCGCGACAGTCAGTGCGCTCCGCCGCGCGCTGGCCGGCAACGCCGATCAGAAAGAGAAACGCACCGTCGCGCTGACCATCGTCCGCGACAAGCATGAGCAGACGGTTAATGTGGAACTGGAGCCGCCGCAGCAATTCGGGCGGCGCCAGATGACGTTCGCGGAGCCATTGATCGATAGCGAGGATGCGGAAGAGTGGGCGGCCGAAGCTAAAGATCTCGCCCGTGAATATGCGGAACAGGCCAAGGAATGGGAAAAAGAACAGCGGGGTCTCCAGAAGGAGCAGGAGGAGCTACAGCAGGAAATGCAGCGCCTCCACGAAGAGCTGCCTCAAGAGCTCGGGAAGGAAATCAAGCTGTAGGGGTGATTCGCCCTTCGACATGCTCAGGGCAGCCTCTCGGCTTCGCTCGGGGCGGTGAGCGCTAAGTCGAACCGCGAATCGTCCGCGACCTTACACCACCAGGAACTGCACGATAAACAGCACGGCGAAAACGTAGGTGAGCGTGGGGCATTCGCGCCCGCGGCCCGTGGCGAGCTTACCCACCGCGTAGGAAATAAAACCGAAGGCAATTCCGGAGGCAATGCTGAATGTCAGCGGAATGCCGACGATCCAGTTCCCTCACGACTTTGAGCATCATCGCGCCGACGACGATGAGCGCCGGGGCCAGCGTCGGATAACGGAGGATGGGACTGCCCGCCGCGTCGGTACCCACTGAGACTCCGCCACCAATCATCGAAGCCAACGGGCTGAAAAACATCGAGGCGAGCAGCAGCGCACCGGTCACCATGTTAGCCAGACCCGTGCGCGCGCCGTCCGAGACTCCCGCCGCCGATTCGATGTAGCAGGTGACGGTGGAAGTGCCGAGCGCGGCGCCCATCGTCGTTCCCACGGCGTCTGAGAAGAGCGCGCGGCCGGAGCGCGGCAGCTTGCCGTCGCGCAGCAGGCCCGCCTGCTGGCCGACCCCCACCAGAGTTTCCACCGTGTCGAAGAGGGCGAGATAGAGCAGCACAAAGATCGCCGTCGCGAGCCGCGCGGGATGGACCCCCAGCAGTCCCCGCAAGTCGAATTTCCAAAAAGTGGGCGCCAAGTGCAATTGCGTCGCGAAGAGCCCACGGTAATGGACCAGGCCAAAGCCGGCGGCGATGGCCGTCGTCGCCACAATCCCCAGCAGCACCGCGCCGCGCACCCGGTATGCGAGCAGGATAATCATGGCCAGAAGACCGAGGACGCTGACCAGGGCCACCGGATGCCGGAAATCACCCAGCCGCACCAGCGTGGCGGGGCTCGACACGATCAGGCTGCCGTACTCCAGACCGATGAGGGTGATGAAGAGCCCGATGCCTGCCGCAATCCCGACCTTCAGCGAGTTCGGAATGGAGTCGATGATCTTTGAGCGGATTCCCGAAAGGGTCAGCAGGATGAAGAACAAACCGGCCACCAGCACCGCCGCCAGTCCCTGCTGCCACGTCAACCCAAAGCCCAGTGGGGCGGCGCCGCAAAGGGTAAAGACGAAGAAGAAGTTCTCGCCCATCCCCGGCGCGAGGGCCACGGGATAATTCGCCAGAAGCCCCATCAGGAACGTTGCCAACGCCGCCGAGAGGCAGGTGGCAAACAGGACCGCGCGGAAATCCATGCCCGCCTGCGCGAGGATGCCCGGCTGCACAAAGATGATGTACGACATGGCGAGGTAAGTCGTCACGCCGCCGAGCACCTCGCGGCGGAGGGTGGTCCCGTGCGCGTCCAGTTGGAAGACCTCGTTCAGTCGCATGGCTACTTGAGCTCGATGGCGATGGATTCGAGCGTTGTCGAACCGACGTTGGCAAAGGAGTGCGTGCGGCCCGTGCCCGGGACGTAGACCACCTCTCCACTTTTCTGCTCGACCGTCTTGAAGGTGCCATCCGCACCCATGTCTTTGATCCGCGAGCCCTGCAACACCACGGAAATGTGATCCAGCGTGTGAGTGTGCAGCGGCGTGCCTTCGCCGGGTTTCAGCACCCAGCGATGAATCCTCACTTTCTGGTTCTCCAAGATCAGCTGCGGCTGGACGACTTTGTCGCTGGCCAGGTGCTGCGCCAGCAAGGTCAGTCCGGACAACGAGAGTCCCATGACGAGTCCCGCCAGAAAGCGTTTCATGATTGACCTCCCACCGAGTGCCGTAAGCGCGGTTCGCGGTTCAGCTTCGCTCACGGTTCGACTTACCGCTCACCACCCCGAGCGAAGCCGCGAGGCCGCTCTGAGCCTGTCGAAGGGCGGTCCGGGCCTACCTCCGACCGAGAAGGCGGCGAAGCGCCTGAGCTTGCTCGGGATTTTTCCGCAAGATTATACGCTTAAGGCGGGCGAATTCATCCGGGTCGATTTTCTGCACGGTCCCGCGACCGCGCTGCGGGCTGAAGGCGAGGATGTGATCGAGGTCGGGGCGGCGCGTGAGCGGATGCTGGAGGCGCAGGGCTTCGCGCGGCGGGTCGAAATCGAGGAGCGAGCCCAGGCCTACGTCGCGGCCGTCGGAAGCAGCGCGCGCCAGCCCCACGACGCGCTTGCGGTCCACCTCGTAGCAGAGGAAGAGGTCGCCGCGCTTCACTTCTTCGCGCAGATGACGCAGGCTTGAGGCACTGCGAATCCAGCCCTCGTCGCCGAGTTCGTAGACGCCGCGCGTGCGCGAGCGGAAATATTCGTCAAACTCCCACCCGCGCTTCGTATTGACCTTGAAAACCCAGGTTCTCATTGAGTGATTGAATGAATGAAGATTGAGTGAATGAAAAGCGTCAAGCCGCTGCCGCGCGATCTAGCTTGATTTTGCCAGTGGCAGTCTTCCGGGATACCACAAAGATCGCAACGAGTTCGTTGGCCTTAGCGAGCAGTGGATTGAGGCGATCTCCCGGAATGATCCCGCTCTCACTCAAAAGTTCAAGCCAGAACACCGTCTCATCGGCTTCTTCGATAACTTGGCCGATTCTTGCCACGAATTCCGCCTTCGAGCGCGCCCTGCACGTGGCCCGGTAATTTGCTGCGACCGATGTCCCTGACCTTAGAACTTGCCTGCCAATGATGCGTGCTTCCTCCGTCTTTGGAAGCGCACGAAAAAGCCGGATGATGCGCAACGCAAATTCTTTCGTCCGCTTCCTCAGCTCCTCTGGTTGGCTCACGTGCGAGGCCCCTCGACCGCTCACTCTTCATTCACTCAATCTGCATTCACTCAATCTCTCAATCACTCGATCGCGACGACGCGCGCCAGGCGGACCGCCGGGATGGCGCGGATTTCGTCCAGCACCGCGTCGGGGACGTGGTTATCGATATTCACGAGGCCCAGGGCTTCCTGCGCCTTCTGATCGCGGCCCAGGGCGAAGTTGGCGATATTGATGTTGCGGTCGCCGAGCAATGTTCCGATGCGGCCGATGACGCCGGGGACGTCCCGGTTACGAATAAAGAGCATCACGCCGCGCAGCGGAGCTTCGATGTCGATGTCGTTGATGCCCAGGATGCGCAGCACGCCCCGCAGGCCCACCATGCCCAGCGCCGAAGCGGAGTCATTTTCGGTGCGCAGCGCGATGCCAAGGGAGTTCGAATAGGCCGCGCGGCGGACGCTGGAGAGCTCCAGCACTTCGAGGCCGCGCGCCTGGGCCATCGCGCCGGCGTTGACCAGGTTGACGGGCTCGGAGAGCATGGGACCCAGGATTCCCTTGAGCACGGCGTTTTTGACGAGGTGCGTGTTCATCTGCGCCAGGCCCCCGTCGTAGCTGATGCGAATTTCCTCCAGCCGCCCCCCGGCGACCTGGGCGACGAAGCTGCCGAGCTTCTCGCCCAGCTCGAGGTAAGGCTGGAGCTTCTTGTACTCTTCGGGCGAAAGGGACGGCATGTTCACGGCGTTCCGCGCCACCCCCTGCAGCAGATAATCGCGCACCTGCTCGGCGATGCGAATGCCGACGATCTCCTGCGCTTCCTCGGTTGAGCCGGCAATGTGCGGGGTGGCCACGACGTTGGGGTGCCCGACCAGCTTGAAATCCTTCGGCGGCTCTTGCTCGAAAACATCGAGCGCGGCGCCCGCCACCTGCCCGCTCTCGAGCGCGGCGAGCAAGTCCGCCTCCTGGATCAGTTCGCCGC
>JAIQGH010000025.1 GCA_020072655.1 Terriglobia bacterium
CGCGCCCGCCGTAAAGTTGGGCATGTCACCCGCGTGCGGCCCTTCGGGATTGCTCAGCCCGTGCTTCTTGCTCTCGGGATTGAAGTGCCCGCCCGCCGTCTTGAAATCCGGCGGCTCGCACTTGCCGACCGCGTGAATATGGAAGGCGTGCACGCCCGCGGGCAGGCCGGTCGCCGCGAGCGATATCCTTACGCCATGCTTGAGTTGCTTGAGCTTGGCCGTGCCCACAACTTTGCCCTGCGCGTCCTTGAGCTCGGCCCGCGCCCCCTTAGGTGCGGCCTCCGCCGCCACGAGCGTCGCACTCGCCAACAAGACCGCTGCTGCCAGCATCGTGTGCTTCATAGGTTGCATTCTCCTTCGTCATGGATTGCTGAGGACACCATGCTACCACGGGGCGCCTGGCGATGGAAGGTGGGGCGCTGACGCAGGCCGTCGCTCTAAACGGTCTGCGCCCCCCGTGGGCTGGCGCAGAGCGGGTAGCGCGGACCTGATTTGAAGGTCCGCGGTTCGTCGGCGGAGAACCGGAAATGCCGCGGACCCCGATGCCGTTCATCGGGGTCCGCGGTTCTTTCCAAGGCAGGGCCGCAGACCTCGGCGACGGAGCTCTGCGCTACCTTGCTAACCAGCGGTACTTTTGGGGCAAGTCGCAGGCCGGTGGGATAGTGGCGGGCTGGGTTGATTATCGACGCCCCTCGGAGGTGTCCGAATGCAACAGCGCAAGCCGCAGGACATCAAACCGGGCGATCAGATCTATGTCGAGACTCGCGCCTACATCTCGCACGGGGAGGACGATGTGATCGGTGGCCTTGCCACGGTCGTCCGAGGGCATCACGATCCCTCCGCGTTCAGCGAGTATGTTGTGGAAGTGGCTGAACATCCCGGGTGCATGTATAACCTCACCTATTTGCTGGAGAAGCAGGACGAGTTGCGGGACCAGTTCGGTGAACAACGTGCCTGCCCCGATCGGGATCTGAGATAGCAAGGATGCTGATTCTGTGCCTGAATCTTGGTTGTACTTTAGGATGATGGACCTGCTTGGAAACCGAACCGTTCCTTAACCGCCGTTTAGCCGCAGCCGTAATTACGCTTGGGTTTGCGACGAGCATTGCTCTCGCTGTCAGGGACATGAAGAACACGGATCAACAGACGCCTTCAGTATGGTTGAGATTGCTAGTTGTCAAAAGCATTCAAGAAAGCACCGCTGGTGCCACGATCATGTTCCTGACAGGTGAAAAGGGTAGATTGTCTCGGCACCACAAAGAGTATCAATATCAGCTCACATTGGCACAGAGAAGTGTAGAACGCGTCCATCCAGTGGGTGTGAGAATCGATAGCGCAGGCGAGGTCGGTGAGATAGCAGGAGCAGATAGCGACTACGTTGTAACTCTGACAGAGGAGACTGACGACAAGGTGAGGGTCGTATTGCAGATGCACAATGGGATAGCGTATCTTCAGCGTCAACATCCGCGTTTTGAGAACATCAAAAGAGACCTCAAACGCTCCCTAAAAGAGAAAAAGCGGATCTGGTTCGTATGGAGACTGCCATGGCTGATGCTTGAGGACGTGATGCTCGTTGAAGAGGACGTCAGGGCCACGGGCACCAAAGAGAGGCTCCCAGGACCAATTCAAAACAAATCGCAGGATTGATCGGCCCCACGCTGATCGCGCTCGGCGTTACCGAAACGCTGAATCTTCACATCTGGGCAACAAACATTGCTCCGGTCATTTATGTCAATGGCACGATCTTGTTTGTGGTTGGCCTCGCCATCGTCCGGGCGCACAATCACTGGACGCGAAGCTGGTAGCGCGGACCCCGATGTCGTTCATCGGGGTCCGCGGTTCTTTGCAAGGTAGGGCCGCAGACCTTGACGACGGAGGTCTGCGCTAGCTTGCTTCTGCCTTCTGACCCCTCAATCCTGAATCCTAAATCCTGAATCCTGCCCTTACGCTTGCTCGTCCGCGCTGGGGCCGTAGATGGCGGGCAGAGGCACGTCGTTCAGCCGCAAATAGACGCCCAACTGCGCGCGGTGAGCCGTACCAGAAGTAGGTAGATTCTTCTAGGAGATAGGAAATTATTATAGAGACTATTTTACATACTGTCATTTTGGCAGAGCAAGGTATTCCCCGCGGGCGTGTGCGACCCGGATGTACCTCCCGCCATCTGGATAGGAAATCAGGAGATACAGCATGGTCCCTAGTTGATGGATTCTTAGGCGCTACTCCAAGAGGATTTGGATGCACGACTGCGAGGACTACAACCAGAGCAAGTGTTTAAGAGAAAAATTTGCCGGCGGACGGTTTCGAGGGGCAGCGGTGTCGGTGCGCACTGCGGCCAAGTGGCGGATGCGAGGAAGGGACATCGTGTACATGGGCATCAGTCACTTTGGACCTGCCCTGTTGGCGAACGCCCCATGCGGATAGATGTCCCAACCCCTCGGTCCTCCCACAAACAGGAGGAGAGAAAGAGACGTTTGGTCTGTGTCAGCCAGAGCAAACAGACAGGATGTCACTCCTGCTTCCCTAATTTGCGTAGACCAGCATTGACACATGCTACCAACATCAACCGCAATCCAACCGTAGAAGGAGGTGGAAGATGAAATATTGGAAGCTCATGCTTTTTCTTGGCCTGGCGGTCATGATGGCCTCCACCGTGGCGCTGGCCGGAGACACCAAGGGCAATGGCCTGCCGAAAGGCCAGAAGCTCATGTACAACCTGGAAGTCATTGCCTACGACAGTGCCAACTGTCCCACCGGAAACCGTCAAGGCAACTCCATCGCCGTCCGGGCCGAATGGCAGGACAATCCGGAGGGTCTCACTGCAAAAGACTTGGTCCGCATGAACGACATCATGCTGCAACCCGGACCATTTGAAGTGATTGACGGAAACGCTTGCGAAGACGGGGTGGCGCGATTCCAATTGCCGCTCAACCCCTGCGTCGAGGGCGGTACTGTGAACGATGATTGCAGCGTCGACGACCCGGATTTCCAAGTTTACGAGGTCTACGCGCGCTTGGTGGGAAAACCGGGTACGGGAGTCGATGTCACGACCTGTGCGACCGGCCCGGGTCCAGATCTTATCCTCAACACTGCTGACGACGTCATCGTCTGCTCGACTGAGAATTGGTTCGAGATGCGTCAGAAGGGCAGCGCTCCCAAATTCACCAATCAGAGCAAGGCCTTGCTGACTGTCTGCCTCGACACCGATGCGGATACGGTATGCGACAGGCGAGTGGCCCTGTTCAATGACGACCTCTACGACTACTTCTGGAACTGGAACACGTACGGAAAAGCTCATGCACAGCTCTTCTTCGTCGCAGTTCCCGATTAGTAGCTTCGCCTCCAGGAGCCGGGGAGATAAGTCATGCCCCGGCTCCACCTTCTCCACAGTCCTCGCGGTGAGAGGTTTGGCCGTGACCATAAGGAGGTCAATGCTCCGCGCGCTTCCTTGCTTGACCGCGATGCTGTTGGCGGCAGCAACGCAGGGCTTCGCGCAGAAGACCGTCTCAGACCTGCACAACTTTGGAACGATCGAGCTCAAGGCCCCGATGGAGCACACCTTCGATTTTCGGAATGACCGACCCGAGGCGCTCGAGATCAAGAACGTCCAGTTGACACCTCCCCTCACCGTCACCCGGATGACCTCGCGTGTGGAGCCGGGAGCCCGCGGGAGTGTCACCATCCGTCTGGAAACACCCCGGGAGCGGGGGGACTTCAAGGGCTTTGTCGCCATCACCTTCAAGAACGCCGACGCAAAGCAGTTGTACTTTTGGGTGGTCGGTCGCCTGGAGGCGCCGATCGATTTTGAGCCGTTTGCGGCTTTCTTCGTCTCCACGCAGCGGGGCGAAACCAAGACAAAATCCCTCGTGATCACGAGCCACGAGGCAGAGCCTCTGACCATTCTGGAGATCAAGCACGACACCTCGCGCTTCACGACGCGACTGGAAACCCTGGAGCCGGGGCGGCGCTATCGCCTCTCCCTGACGGTGAAGGCCGACGCGCCGGCCGGCCGCGCGACCGAGTACATCACCCTGGTGACATCGAGCCAAAAGCATCCGCTTCTCAAGGTCCAGGCCAACACCGCCGTGCATGAACGTGTCTACACGTTTCCCGAGGCCATCGGCTTCAAGACCATCCCGGTGGCATCTTTGAAGGCCCAGCCTCACCTAGTTCAAAACCTCTCACAATTGCTGATGGTCTATCAGAAGGGGGGGAAGGATTTCAAAATCAGCGCACGGTCCGATGTGCCTTTTCTCCGATTGACCTCCGAGCAGGCCGACCTCAAGGACCGGTACGGAATCAAGATTGAGATCGTCCCTGAGAGGCTCACGGCCGGCGAGATTAAGGGATCCATCATCATTGCGACGAACGACCCTCAATTCCCGCAGATAACCGTTCCTGTAACTGCAACTGTCCAGGGCAGTTGGTAGGTTTTGATCTCGCTTGGCTGCAAACCACACCGGCAGCCTATAGATCACGCCTTCTGCCTTCTGACCCCTCAATCCTGAATCCTAAATCCTGAATCCTGCCCTTACGCTTGCTCATCCGCACTGGGGCCGTAGATGGCGGGCAGAGGCACGTCGTTCAGCCGCAGATAGACGCCCAACTGCGCGCGGTGGTGGATGCTATGGTTCATGATCATGCTGCGCAGGACGGCGATGCGCGGCAGAGTGAAAATCGTCTGGCTGCCCTTCTTGAGCGACCAGGGGGCGAGCAGGCGCGCGTCCTCGGCCGCGGCGAGCGCCTTGCGGAGCGTCGCCACGTTGCGGTCAAACATTTCGAGCAGCGCCTGGAGCGACGTGGCGGGCGGGGGCGGCTGCTGTGCACCCGGCGCCTCCAGATCAAATGAATCCTGCTCGAGCGTGAAGGCGCCCCACCCGGGGATCATGGCCAGATGTGTCGCCAGCGCGGCCATCGTAAAGGATTTCGCGTGGGGCTTCCAGGCGAGCTTCGCTTCCGGCACGCGCTCCAGAACCTTGCGCGTGTTCGCCGCCTCGTGCTCGAGCTCCGGCAAAAGTGATTCACTCAGTTTCATCGAGTCCTCCAGGAGAGTTTTGAGTTTTCAGTTTTCAGCTCTCAGTTCTCAGTTTTCAGTTCTCGGCTTTCAGCTTTCAGTTTCCAGATTCCAGTCCCCAGTTCCCAATTCCAAGTTCCCAGTTCCCAGTCACCAGTTCCCTGTTCTTGGCGTTCAGCCCTCAACCTTTAACCTTTACACTTTACACCTTACACTCTCCCCTTCCCCCGCCGCCTCGGCTCGAAACGGAAAGGCAAGTTGAGGTTGCCACAAGTGCGGCTCGCTCGCGTGCCGCCCTTCCAGGCCGTAGCGCGCGCGCAACAGGGCCAAGAGTTTCGTGACCTCTTCCTTGTACTCTCCGCTCAGGTACGCCGAGCGCGCGTAAAGACGCCGATAGCGCTTGACCAGCCGCGGAAACTCGCGCTCGAGAAACGGCATGAATTGGCGCATGGCGCTGGGCATCAGAAAGAGCACGTTGCCGTAAAGGAATTGCGCGCCGTGTTCGGCGGCGGCGCGGGCGACCGCCTCGAGCGCGCGCGGCGAGTCGGTGAGCCCGGGAAGAATCGGCATCACGTTTACGCCTGCCGGAATGCGCGCGTCGGCCAGCGCGCGGACGGCTTCGAGCCGCCGGGCGGGCGGCGGCGCTTTGGGCTCGAGCAGGCGCGCCAGACGCTCGTCCGTCGTCGTGACCGTCATGTGCACGCTGAAGCGGTGACGCGCCGCTATCGCGGGCAGCAAATCCAGATCGCGTAGAATCAAGACGGATTTGGTGGTGATGGAAAACTCCAGGCCCTCGAACTCGCTAAAGACTTCGAGCAGGCGGCGCGTGACGCCGAATTGCCTTTCAGCGGGCTGATAGGGGTCGGTGGCCGTCCCCAGCGCGATGGGCAGGCCACGGTCTCGCGCCCGGCGGAGCTCGGCGCGCAGGAGTTCGGCAGCGTTCACCTTGGCGTAAATCTTGCGCTCGAAGTCGCGGCCGTCCCAGAGTTCCATGAATTCGTGCGTGTAGCGCGCGTAGCAGTAGTGGCAGCCGAATTCGCAGCCGCGATAGGGGTTGATCGTCCAGGCAAAAGACATGCGGCCGCTCGACTCATGATTGAGCGTGGAGCGGGCGGTGAGCGCGAAATACTCAACCTCCGCCCGCTCGCGCAGCTTGGGGCTGGCGGCGGCCAGGCGGGCGATGCCGATAAGCGCCTGATGGGGCTTGGGTTGCAGTTGCGCGCAGGACCGCATGGCAGAATGGCCCTCCTCACGGGGGTCAATATACTTTCGCTTTTTGTTCGCCTGTTGTCAAGCCCTTTTTTCATACCCGGCTTTTGTGCTTTTTTTGGGATAACGACCTATCACGAAATTCCGCCGATGCCCGGTCAAGCGTTGCCCGCTTCTCATCGCTGCTACAATGGCAGACTGTTGGTTTCGAGATGCATCATGCGGGGTGCGCCATGAAGGTCGCGGCGGTGCAGATGGATGTGAAGATTCTCGAAAAAGAGCACAATCTCGCGCGCATCATCGCCAAGTTGGAAGAGGCGACGCGCGCGGGAGCAGGACTTGCGGTCTTCCCCGAGTGCGCGCTGACGGGTTATTGCTTCACCAGCCGCGAAGAGGCGTGGCCGCTCGCGGAGACCGTTCCCGGACCTTCAACCGAAAAGCTCGGCGCGACCGCGAGGGCGCTCGGCGTGACGGCAGTCGTGGGGATGCTCGAACGCGAGGGCGATCGGCTCTACAACTCCGCTGCGGTGGTCGATCCGAAGGGCATCCTCGGGACGTATCGCAAGATGCACTTGCCCAGCCTCGGCGTCGACTGGTTCAACGCCCTGGGCGACAGAGCGTTCGCGGTCTTCGAAACGTCGCACGGGCGCCTCGGCGTCAACATCTGTTACGACTGCAGCATTCCCGAGGCGGCGCGCGTGCTCAAGCTGAACGGCGCGCAAGTGCTCGCCATCCCCACGAACTGGCCGCTGGGCTCGGACTCGTGGGAACACACTCCCAAGGTGCGCGCCACGGAGAACCACCTGCACGTTATCGCCTCCGACCGCGTCGGCGAAGAGCGCGGCTTCCGCTTCTCGGGTCATTCGCAGATCGTGGATTTCATGGGGAAGGTTCACGCCGAGGCGGGCGAAACGGAAGAGACCATCCTCTACGCCGAGCTCGATCTCGCCGCTGCCGACCAAAACCGGGTGGTGCGCGTGCCGGGAAAATGGGAGTTCGATCGCATCGCCGCGCGCCGCCCGGAGATGTACAAGGTCATCGCCGAGACGCGGCAACATTGAGTCCGCAAGGTCAGGACCCGGTGGGCTCGCGATGGGAGTCCGCCCACCAGGCCCAAGGAATGAGCAGCCAGCCCGCCATCGAAACCAAGGCCAGAGTGCGCACGTCGGGCGGCGGAGGCCCCACCAAACTGGCAACGTACAGAACGGCGAGCACACTCGCCAGCGACCAGAACGCGAACTGCCCCATGCGATCTCGGGCTGCAGTCGATCGAGCATAGAGAGCCACACCGGCAACGAACAGTCCGAATTCGACGGCCACCGTCGCGGCTACAGAGTTCCAAAGCCCCAGGCCCACATAGGTCCTTCCGCCCGGATAGAGCGGCATATCGGGCCGGTGGCTAACAGCGTCCAGAACCCAATGGCTGAGGACGCAAGCCCCGACAACCCAGGCCCCTCGCCGGTAGCGGCGCAGCGCAAAGTAAGCCAGCGCCAGCCCCGCCGCCCAGGCCGCTCCTGTCAGCAGGCTGTGGGAAAGAGGGTAATCGTAGAGGTCTAGGGGCGTGACCGCCGTCGCCCCCGGAGCGATGCGGACATGTTCGGTCCCGGAAAGCAGGAACACCGGCCAGAGCATGTCCACGAACTCGGCGGAGGCAAGCAGCGTGGCGAGCGAAGTCTTCGGGGCAACCTTCTTGGCCGCCAATCCAACCGCGAAGTGTCCAAGGAACATCGAGATTCCAGGGTGAGGATATGTGCCCGAGCTCCGATCTTGATGGAACAGCCCTTAGTAGGCTGCCAAGACCTCGGCGCGTTCACGCCGGCAGCCGGTGACCCTTGCTAGGGGCGCTGGCTCTCCGCGGCGTCTTCACAGATAAACATCCGGTACGTTTTACCGGGAACGTTCATATTCGAAGCGTGCGCCAGGCAGGTGAAGCCGGCTCCGTTCTTCTTGCGGCCGGCAAATTCTCCCGCCCAGGTTCCTTTCAGGCCCAGGCACGCGACAATGTCGTCGAAGAATTGCGTGCCCTCCTCGCGCGAGCTGTGCAAGGCCGTGATGTGCCGGCCCACGAGCCCGCCGGGCTCGTAACCAAATAGCGCGTCCGCAGAGGAATTCGTGTAGAAAATGAGGCCCGAGTCATCCACCAGACAAAGCGCCACGGGCAGCAATTCCACGACGCGTGTATGAAGGCGGCGCTCCACACCTGCCCAGGTTCGCGCGCGCGCATCCCGATAAAGAACGAGCGCGGCGAGCAGAACCAACCAGAGACCGAGCGCGCTGCACAAAGGAGTCAGGAAGGTGGCCCTCTCGATGGCCGCGTTCGCATCGCTCACGCGCATTGGAAGCTTGTCCGCTTCCGCTTTCCGCAATTCCGCCAGAGCGGTCACGATCGCCGCCATCTGCTTCCCGCCCTCTGTCTCTAGGCCTTTTTGCGCGTCGGGGGACACGGGCGGCCGGCTGCGCAGATCAATGGACTTCCGCAGCAGGTCGAGCCTTTGCGTCACCAGGGATTCCAGCTTGCGCACGCGCGCCAGAAGTTCGGCGTTGCCAGCCGTCAGTTTGAGTAACTGCTGGATGCTTTCCTTGGCCTCTGCCTCCTGCGCCTGGAAGGACGCCAAGGCTTTGGCATCGCCGCTGGCCAAGAACTCCCGCGCCTTGACTTCCGCCTCTCGCAGCGCGGCCCCGGTTGCGGTCGCTTCCGCGAGTATTCGGCTGGACTGCGCGAGGCGACGATGCGTGTTGACAACTCTTTCCACGCTGAGGAACTGCACGACGTCCGCGACCGCAAGAATCGGAACCGCCACGAGGAGCGCGAACGCCAGCTTTTTGCCCTGAGCAGGATTCATGAGACCTCCGGGTGAGAATCGGTTCTACAGGACTTGCGCAAACACGCGCATTATGGAGGAAAAGGCTGGCAAAAGGTAGGGTGTTGTTGCGGTTGGCGACGCCGCGCTTCATCGGCCGCGATGCAGTCTATCGGGGCAGCAGGACGCCGCCCCAATAGATCGGGCGGCTGCTGCAGGAACGAACCGCGGACCTGCAAATCAGATCCGCACCGCCAACTTCTTCTCCAAACTGTCCCCGCAAAAACCGCGAGGGCGACGGGTCTGGCGTCCCATCGCCCTCGGGGCTGGCCGCAAGTTGTACTAACCGCAGAAAATCGCCGGATCCCCTTCTCCAGGACCGGCTCGTTCAGGCATTCGTCCGAAACGATCTCCCCGCGCCACGGCGCCGGGACGCGATGATCCAAGAGGCCGAGCCAGCTCAGGAGCCTACATGTCGATGCCTTCGATACCCGTCCCCATCAGCAGGCACTGCTCCCGGACTTCCCGGCACTCCGGGCAATCCGGATTGAACTTGATCCATCCGCAGCGCGGGCACGGCTCGACGGCAACCGCAGTGATGGTGTCTGTTTCTGTCATGTTCGACTCCCTTCCAGCAAGCACGACCCGAGAACCCCCTCTCCCGTTAACTGACGATGCAATTCTCCCCTAAGTCTTTTCAGGGACCAATAGTACGGCCGTCCTGGTACCAAAGTACTGAGCCCGTAATGAGTGTGTGTGATAACCGACCTGGGTAGCGGCGGGCTTGTGGTTCTTGAGGCTTTATCTTAGGGATTCACGCAGTCGCGGAAACCCGATGCACTCCATCGGGGCGGCCTGCGGCGCTGGCAAGGCAGGCGCCGCCGGACGCGTACCCTCACTGGCACCGGATTCCCGAGTCATCGCGCCCGCAGTGGGGGCGTGTTCACCGCCAGCCGAACCCGCGCGGTATGGTTTAGGCTGCCGTCGCTGAACGTAATCTCCACCGTTTCTCCGGAGCGGTGCTGGCTCAAGACTCGTCGCAGTTCCTGTGGCGAGGTCACGCGCACCCCGGCGAGCGTCAGGATCGCGCAAGCCGAGTGCAGCCCGACGCGATCGGCCGGACTGCCGGGGGCGACTTCCAACACGTCGACCACCATGTAGTCCTCGGGCTGGCTCTCGGGGGTCACGATTCCCAGGGCGGCAAAGTACGACTCGCCCGGCCGGACGTTCGGCGCCGCAACGGACTCCTCAGAGCCCGCCCCGCTGCCGCTCATCGCGGCCGCCGCGGTGAGGTTTGCGGCAACGTGCACGGTTTCGCCTGAGATCAGCTCGGCGGTCTCCTGGTGGTCCTCGTAACCCGCGAGCGACACGCGCACGGAGTGTTCCCCAGCCGCCAGGCGCGAGAGCTTCAGTACTCCCCCCGCGCTCGTTGTGCCCACGGGCTCGTCGTCAACGTAGACCTGCGCGCCGCCGGGCGTTGATTGAACGAAAAGCACCGCGGGCGAGGCAGCGCGAGGCTCGGTTTCGGGCGTCGGTCGCGTCGCCCGACGGGAGGAGGATGAGGCTGGCCCGCGCGGGGCCGCCGCCCGCAGCGCGCGCAGGAGGGAATCGTTCGCACCCGCCGCGCGCAATTCTCTTTCCGTCTGTGCCGTCATCCGAAACGCCATGCCCTTCTCGGCCACAAGCTCTTCCACCCGAGCGGGTGGCACATCCGATTTCAGCAGATCAATGATTTCAGCTTTGGACAGTGGCTTAGCCGGGCGTCCAACACTCGTCGTGGAAAAGGAGGAAGCGCAAACGATTAGCGCGGCGATGACCCACGCGGCTTTTCGGCACGTCCGCAAGAACGAAACAGACTCGGTCAGCATAGGGACTCTCGCTCGAAGGGAATTCGCTTCCCCTATACTCCTCGGAAACGCCTGCGTCAAGCGATGTAAGAACGCCCCGGCAGGGGGTCTCTACCCGTCGGGGGGACGCCGCGAGTGGCAAGTCGCGTTTTCCGCAACACCTGCGAGGCTTCGGGTAGAGGGGCTCAGCCCTCCCGTCCGTGCGCCACCGCCAGAAGTACCTCAGGATGGATTAACTAAGGATTCCAGACACTATCTTATAAGAAAATGCGTCAGCAGGGCCCCTCCCCCCTGCGCGGGCATTTTGCGGAAGGATAGTTGACTCTGCCGCGCCGTTGAGTATGATACGCGCCTATGCCGGAGAATGGCGCGCAGCGGCGAAGGTTTCCTCGTTATCCCTGCAACCTCGCTGTCACGGTCTACATGGACGGCACGGTGGTTCAAACGCGCATTCCGCAAGTCAGCCGCGGAGGGTGCCTGATCTATCCTCCGCTGCCTCCCCACCAGTCGCCGAACATCAAGCTTTCGTTCGCGCTCGGCGACTCCGAAGCACCAATCAATTGCAAGGGTGAAATCGTTTACACGATCGCTGCCCGCGGCTCAGGCGTGGCGTTCACAGAGATTTCCATTTACAACCAGGAACGCATCACGATGTTCTTCGAAGCCCGTTCGGGCGCCGAGGAAACCGCCGGAGCGTGAAGGTCCGGTGGCAGTTCGCGCAGCGAGTCCCAAGTAGCGGCGGCTGGCGCAGAGCGAAGCTCTGCGATCTGCGGAACTCCCTGCGAAAGCGTTCGCTCTCAATAAACTTGCCACGGCGATCGCCTTGACGCAGAGCTACGCTCTGCGCCAGCCATCGTCCCAACTACTCCTGTTTTTCGAACACCAGGAAGTACTGGTATTTCAGGAACTCAAATTCTCTCCGGAAACCGAACCCACCCGCTTTGATTTCCTTGATGCACTCTTTCTTGTCAATCTTCATTTCCACTGGCGGGCCAATGGGGAGCTCGCGCTTCTGGAAATCGACGTTCACGAGACGTCCGCCAAAGCGCAGCGCGCGGAAAAGCTTGGGGTAGTATTTGCCGCGGTCCTGAATGTGATGGAGCACGTCGCAGACGAAGATCAGGTCCACCGATTCCGAGCCGAGTTTGGGATCGTTCGGGTCGGCCAGGATAGTCTGAATGTTATCCAGTTTTTCTTTTTGGGCTCGCTGCTCGATGTAACTGAGCATCTGCGGGTCCACATCCACGGCGTAGACTTTTCCTGCAGGCCCCACCTCCCGCGCCAGCCGAACGGTGAAGTAGCCCGACCCCGCGCCCAGGTCAGCGATCTCGTCACCTTCGTGCAGGCCCAAGTCCTGAACCACCAGGTCAGGCTGCTGCCAGGAATCCCGTCCGGGGTCTTCCAGCGCCCTGATGTATTCCGTGGTGGATTCCGGCGGATGGTGTTGCTGCGCGGTCTGCGCCAGGGAGATTATCCGCTGCCCCACGCAGCACAACGGCACCAAGAAGATCGCCACCAGAACAGGCCGTGCCTTACCGTTGACGGTTCGGGCTGAATTGAACTCGATCTGGTCAGCGGAACCTAAAGATGATTTATGCATGAGCGGCATTGTACGCTAATAGCCCCGATGAACTCCATCGGCACCGCGGCACGGTCACGCCGCCGCGCCCATCGCCCGCGCGAGCCGGGCGGGCATCGCGTTGCGGAAAATCCCAGAGCGGGCGGGAATGCCCATCCTGGTTTCCTGTCGAATTCCCGCCCGCGTGGCCAGCTTATTGCCGCCAGCCCGCTCGTGCGCTATTGTTAGCAGAGCTATGGCCTCGACCTTGGCCAAACACGACTTGCTGAGCGAGATTCCATCACCATCCCGACGCCTTTGGGTCGGCTTGTGCATCACCCTCTCCATTTTCGGGATCTTTGCCCTTTACGCCATCCACGAGGTCCGCTGGCTGGAGAATTTTCAGACCAACGTCGTGCAGAAGAACCGTCTCGCCTCGCTACAATTGCTCCGGCTGCAGGACAATACCTATTTCCTGGCCATCTCCCTGCGCGACATGACGCTGCCCGAGAGCCGCTACCCGATCGGATACTGGCGGGGCGAATACGGACGGGTTCGGCAGGATATGGACCAGGCGCTGGCGCTCGAGGCGCAATATGCGGCGACCACCCCGGCCGGAGATGAAAAGCGCGCGCAGCTTCGCGACCTTCTCGCCGACTTCTGGCTGACCACCGATGAGGCTTTCACGCTGGCCGATACGGGCCATGAAGAAACGGCCCGCTATTTGATCCGCTCCGAGTTGGAGAGCAAGCGGGAAGTCATTTCCCGAGTCATCGGGGGACTCCTGACGCTGAACGATCAGGCTCAGGCTGAGGCTGGCCGAAGGATCAATGCCGTGTACGGGAAAGTCAAGCGTGACATCCTGCTGGTGATTGGCGTGCTTTTCCTGGTGGCGCTGGGAACCGGCCTCTATACCTTGCAGGCCAATCGCAAAACCTTCGAGCGGCTACATCAACTGGCGGGCCGGCTGCAGGTGCAGAACCAGCAACTGGCCGCGCTCTATGACGCCATCAACGCCGTCAGCCAGGAGCAGGAGCCGCGCAAAGTCTTGCAGGATACCTGCGAGCAATTGAGCCGCGCCCTCGGAGTGGCGCGCGTGCTTTTCCTGCGCTGCCAGCCCGAGACGGCACGCTTGCTTCCTCAAGCCGCCTGTGGGCTGACCATGGAGGAAGCGGAAGAGGGGCGGTGGGGCGAGGCTCTCGCGGGTTCGATGGCCGCGTTGGAGACGGGTCAGCCGGTCACCGCGCGCCTGCCGGCCCCGGCGACGGAATTTCTTGCGCTGCCCCTGCGCGTGGGGCCGGCGCTTAACGGAGTCTTCGCGCTCGTGCGCGAGCCGGGGGCCGCGCCTCCCGGCGACGATGACCTTCGCTTGGCCGCCCAGCTCGTCGCCGCCACCGTCGGACCGCTCAAGAACGCCCAGCTCCTCGAACGCCTCCGGGCGCAATCGGAGCAGCTTCGCAAACTCTCCTGGAAGCTCATCGAGGTTCAGGAGGAAACGCTGCGCCACGTGGCGCGCGACCTGCACGACGAGTTTGGGCAGATTCTGACCGCCATCGGCGTCATGCTGGGACGCGCCGGGCAGAAGGGCCTCGACAAGGACTCGCTTTTCGTTCAGGACGTGCAGAAGGTCAAGAAAATCGTCGAGGATACGTTGCAGACCGTTCGCGATACCTCGCAGATCTTGCGTCCCGCAATCCTCGATGATTTCGGCCTGGAGCAAACGCTCGAGTGGTTCGTGGGTCAGTTCATCCGCCAGACCGGAATCCAGGTGCATTTCGAGCGCGAAATGATGGATAATTTCTTTCCGGGCGAGGAAGGGATTCATATCTACCGCATCGTGCAGGAGGCGCTGAACAACGTGGCGCGCCACTCCAAGGCCGACGAGGCCTGGGTGATCGTGCGCGAGTCCCAGGGCGAAATGCGCCTGGAGGTCCGGGACAACGGCGCGGGGTTCGATCTCCAGGGGGAGATGGACCGCGCGGCCGGCGAAGGCCTAGGGCTGATGGGCATGCGCGAACGCGTCGAGCACTTGAATGGCACCTTCTCGATTGAATCCGCGCCGGGCAAGGGAACCACGGTGCGAGCCCGGGTCCCGCTCCGGCATCCGACCCCGCGTCCTGCCGCCGAAAGGGTGACCTAACCCATGACCAATCCCAATCCCGAAAACCGAATCCGCGTCCTGCTGGCAGAAGACCACACCTTGGTCCGTCAGGGATTCCGGCGCATCCTGGAAGACGACGCGCGCATCACCGTGGTGGGCGAAGCGAGCACCGGACTCAAAGCGGTTGAGCTCGCCAAGGAGCTGAAGCCGAACGTCGTGGTGATGGACCTGTCGATGCCCGAGCTGGGAGGGCTGGAGGCCAGCGCGGAAATCCTGAAAGACCTTCCCAATATCAAGATCCTCATTCTGAGCATGTACTCGAACGAAGCCTACGTGCGCCGCGCCTTCGAAATCGGGGCCAAGGGCTACATCCTCAAGAACGCCATCGAGGTGGATTTGACGCGGGCCGTCATCGCGCTCTCGGAAGGCGGCGCCTACATGAGCCCCGGCGTCTCCAATCTGGTAATCGAAAGCCTCAAGGCCGGGTCCTTCGAAGATAGGAGCCGGGACCCCTACGAACGCCTCACCTTGCGCGAGAAAGAAGTTCTGCAGCTCATCGCGGGAGGGAAGTCCAACAAGGAAATCGCCGTGCTCCTCAACATCAGCGTCAATACCGTGGCGGTCCACCGTGCCCATGTCATGGAGGCGCTGGGGCTGCATCGCACCGCCGAGCTGGTTCTCTACGCCGTTAAGCGGGGATTGATCGTGCCGCAATAAAGACATCGATCCCGCCGCCCCTTTTTCGTAAACCCCACTCTCGAAGGGAGGTTTGAGACCATGAACGCCAACAGCAAACGAATTCCCACCATCGTCCTCGGCACTCTGGTGGCCGCTTCTGCCCTTTCGGCGCAGACGAAGCATGGAGTCCCTGAACGGGCGTCCGAGCGCATCGCCAGAGAAGTGCGGCACGAAATAGTGATGCTGCCGTACTACGGGGTTTTTGACAACATCACCTTTGCGGTCCAAGGCTACAACGTCACGTTGATGGGCTATGTGACGCGGCCCGTGCTCAAGAAGGACGCCGAAAACGTGGTCAAGCGCATCGAAGGAGTGGAACAGGTCGTGAACCGCATCGAGGTGCTTCCTCCCTCCTCAATGGATGATGGCCTGCGCTTGCAGCTTTACCGCGCTATTTACGGGCACCCGCCGCTGGAGAAATACGCTATGCCCGTCATCAAGCCCATCCGCATTATCGTGAACAGCGGGCGCGTCACGCTGGAAGGGGTTGTGGACAGCGAGGCCGATAAGAACATTGTGAACCTCCGCGCCAACGGTGTGCCGGGGATCTTCTCGGTGACGAACAATCTCGTCGTCGTAAAGTCGAAATAGTCGGCGCGGATCGAAAGAAGCGGCAATGGCTCACGAAGCCAGGATGCGGCGCGCGCTTGCTGAACACTCGGTGTACGGATCCGAGGCGAGATCCAACACTGCCCCGCCCGTGAGACCGAAGGCGCCCATAAAACGCGCCCTCGCGATCCTGAAGAGCAGTCTGCTGATTGTCGTTTCGTTGCTCGCCCTCGTATACCTCGGCGACTACATCTCCGTCCGCTTCCGCATCCCGCGGAGTCGCGACCCTTACAGCGTGGTTTCCGTCCGGCGCTATTACGCGGTCACCAAAAAGAATGGCAAACCCGACTTCTATTTCAACCCGCCGGAAGAGCAAGTTTGCGTCCGCTCGCTCTTCCCCCACCTCGGCTACCCTCCCTGCTGGTATCTGAATCGAAATAGAGTGCAGCGGATTGATATGTGACCTGGGATGCTCCGGTTCTGGAGCGGCGTCAGCCTTCGAGGGACATTTAGCTTGGGCTTCGGGGGAAGATAATGCATCATATAGTGCTAAGGGGCTGCAGTGAGAAACGCGGATATTTTTCCTGCCTGGGGCGGGATCTTACGCGGGCGCAGGCCGTTCCTCTCAATTGAGATTACGCGCGAGTGTCCCCTGCGATGCCCTGGCTGTTATGCCTATCAGCCGGAGCACTTGGGGACCGCCGGCTCGCTCCGCCAACTATCCGACTTCAAGGGCGAGGCCCTCGTCGCGGGCGTCTTAGGTCTTGCGCGCCGCTACCGGCCGTTACACATCTCCATCGTAGGAGGCGAACCGCTAGTTCGCTACCGCGAGCTGGATGTCCTCCTGCCCAAGTTGGATAGCATGGGCATCGAAGTGCAGCTCGTCACCAGCGCGGTTCGCCCGCTTCCCCCGGCTTGGAAGGATTTGCGAGGCCTTCGTCTGGTGGTTTCGGTTGATGGCTTGGCGGCGGAGCATGACCGACGGCGCGCGCCCGCCACTTATGACCGCATCCTGCAGCACATCGCCGGCCATCGAGTCAACGTGCACTGCACGATTACCCGGCAACTGCTTCAGCGGGCGGGTTATTTGGCGGAGTTTGCCGACTTCTGGACGCAGCGCGAGGAAATTGGACGGATCTGGTTCAGTCTTTACACGCCGCAAGAGGGAGAGCAAAGCGAAGAACGCCTGAGCAGTCAGGACCGACAAGCGGTGCTCGGCGAGCTGGCGCGACTGCGCACGTTATTCCCCAAAATAGAACTCCCCGATCGGGTTCTTGGTGGCTATTGGCGCCCGCCCGCATCGCCGCAGGAATGTGTCTTTACACAAGTGACGACTTCCATTTCAGCGGACCTGAAGACTCAGATTACGCCTTGCCAGTTTGGTGGACGGCCGGTTTGTGCGGAATGCGGTTGCATTGCTTCCGCGGCGCTGGCCTGTGTCGGAAGATACAAGTTGGCGGGTCTGGTCAAGCTCTCAAGTATCTTTTCCCTCTCCAAGAAAATCGGGGACGTTTTCAGCTCCAACGGACAATAGGGCAATTGTCGCGCGGCGGCCGGGAGTCCTATTCGGATTGCAGCCGTTTGAGCAAGGTGATGCGCGTGCCCCGCCGGGAAATGCGCACGGAATCCATCATTCTGCGCATTAGGAAGAGACCGCGCCCATGGGTTTCAAGCAGGCACTCTGCCTGGGTGGGGTCGGGGATCTGGCGCGGATCGAAACCCGGGCCCTCGTCTTCGATTACCAGCAACATGCCGCGGTCGGGCTGGCAGTAACATCGCACGACGACCTTCTTCCGCGGGTCCTGCTTATTGCCGTGGATAATCGCGTTGGCCAGAGCCTCGCGCAGCGCCAGCTCGATCCGTTCCAGGTGCTGGCTATCGCATTTCACCTCGCGGGCTAAGGTCAGGAGGTGTTCCACGACACCCTCGAGGGCCACCAGCGTACTGGGAATTGTTTCGTAAAAGCGTAACGCCAGCTTGTCCCTCTCCATGGGGCGCTGGCAAATCCGCGCATGTTTACCTTTACGCAGCACCACGCGCATTACGGGGCGTCGTCTCCTTCCTGGCCGAACCCTCCGAATCGGCCAAGGTCCATCACCCTGACCCCACGATTACTAATGTTAGCACTGGCCGCGCTTGGGTGCGAGTTCCCCTCCGGCGTGCCTCTTCGCTTCCCCACCTGCCGCCCCGGCCCAGGCCGCCAGCTTGACGCAGGTTAACGCATCCCCTACACTAGAATTCTGCCCGCTCGAGGGTACTCCACTGCCTATGCGGATACGGGGCCTGCTCGCCGCGCTCGCGATTCTTCCGTTCGTTGTGTGCGGGCTGCACGGCCAAGATAATATCCAGTTCTTTCCCGTGGACCAGATCCGACCCGGGCTGAAGGGCGTGGGCAAAACGGTCTTCGAAGGGGACAAGATCGAGGAATTCCAAGTCGAATTCCTCGGCGTCCTCAAGAATGCCACCGCGCCCCGGCACGATGTGATCCTGGGTCGGCTTTCGGGGGGGCCGCTCGAGAAGACGGGGGTCGCCGCCGGGATGAGCGGGAGCCCAGTCTATATCGACGGCAAGCTGGTCGGCGCCGTGGCACTGTCATTCCCGTTCTCTAAGGAAGCGCTGGCGGGAATCACGCCCATCGAGGAGATGACCGACGTTGTCCCGCTAGCGCCGCAAGCGCCGCGCCCCAGCCAGGCCACCAACCTTCGAATTGTGCCCATCCCCGGCTCCCGAGAGGCCGGCCGCCTGATTCCGGACGAGGAAAACGCGCTGGAGAGCTGGACCCACCTCCTCGGAGGAAGCAATTCTGGGAGCAGTATTTCGGCCTTGCGCTTGCCCCTGCGTTTCGGCGGGTTCTCGGATGAAATCATCGAAAAGTATGCCTCGATGTTCCGGCAGTTGGGGCTGGAGCCCATGCACGGTGGCGTAATGACGGGCGGTCCCGACACGACGGCCGAGAGCATCGAGATCGCCCCAGGCTCCATGATCAGTCTGCTCCTGGCGCGCGGTGATTTGAACCTGAGTGTGGACTGCACCGTCACCTACCGCAAGGGAAACGATCTATACGCCTGCGGACACCGCTTCCTGCTGACGGGCCCGGCCCGCATCCCGTTCGCGGCCTCGCGCGTTCTGGCGACGGTAGCCAACCTGGCGAGTTCCTTCAAGGTCGACGTGGCGGGACCCTTGGCGGGGAGCATCACGCAAGACCGTTTCGGCGCGATTTACGGCGTCTTGGGCGAAAAGTCACCGCAAATCCCCGTGCATATTCGTGTGGACTCTTCGCTCAACCGCGTGGAGGAATATAACTTTGATTTGGTGCAAGAGAGTTTCTTGTCCCCTCTGCTCCTGAACCTCGCGGTGGCCTCGACGTTGGGGGCCACCGAGCGGATGGTCGGACCTTCGACTTTGGAAATCAACGGCGCCATTCGGCTGGCCAACAGCGATCCGGTCAGGATCGACGATGTTATTTCCGGGAATACGAATACGCCCGCCGGGGCGGCGGTTTCCGCCGCCACGCCTTTGGGGATGCTCCTCAGCAACAACTTTCCGAATGTGCAGATCGAAGGGATCGATCTTTCCATCGTCTCGCGGACGGAAAACCGCACGGCGAAACTCGAGCAGGCCTGGAGCTCTAAATCGGAGGTTTCGCCCGGGGACAAGATCGAAGTGACCGCCGTGCTCCGCGCGCCGGGAGGGGAGACCCTGACGCAAAAACTGCCGGTGGTGATCCCCGAAAGCGTATCGGACAAAACCCTCTCCCTCGTGGTGGGGAGCGGTTCGACCATCAACATGCTCGAAACACGCATCTCGCTGCTGACCTCGGCGCCACGGGATTTGCAGCAACTGGTGCAGGCCCTCAACAAGATGCGGCGCAACAACCGGCTCTACGCCCTTTTGATGGCTCCGCAGCGGTCGTTCATGTTCCAAGGCGACGAGTTCCCCTCCCCGCCACCGTCGCTGCTGCAGACCTTTCTGGCTGACCCGGCCGTCGCCAGCAGCGTAACCCTCAGTGGGACTTCGATCGTGGGGGACTTTGAGACCAAGGCGATCCCTTACGCGATTCAGGGCCAGAAGTATCTGCTGCTCAAAGTGCTGGGCAAAAAAGACTAAACCGCCCCGATGCCATTCATCGGGGCAGTGGGGACCGGCCGGTTGACCCCCAGAAAGGCTGAAGTAATGAAACCATGGACGGCGTTGCTCCTCCTTCTGTTCCTTGTGGCAACCCCCTTGGGCGCGGTTGACACGGCCTTCTGGCAGGTGGGAACCTTCGAGGACTTCCTACAGGGGACTCTTCGTGATGTCTCGCTCAGCAAGGACGGCGAGCTGACCCTGGCGCCCGAAACCCAGCCGCTCTTCAACCCCGACGAGACGGTGGCCCTGTCGCTTGCCGCCGACCACAAGGGGAACCTCTATATCGGCACGGGGCATCAAGGGAAGGTCTTCCGCGTTGAGCGGAACCAGAAGGGCTCGCTCCTCTTCACGGCGCGGGAGCCGGAGATCTTCGCTCTGGCTGCGGCTTCCGACGGCACGCTTTTCGTGGGTAGCTCGCCGGAAGGCAAGGTTTACCGCGTCACGCCGGACGGCAAGTCGAGCGTTTTTTTCGACCCCAACGCCAAGTACATCTGGGCGCTCGTGTTCGACTCCAAGGGCAACCTTTACGCCGCGACGGGGGACCAGGGCAAGATCTTTAGAATCGACTCGAGCGGCAAGGGCGAGGTTTTCTTTGACAGCAAGCAGACCCATATCATGTGCTTGACCCTGGACCGTGAGGGTAACCTGCTGGCGGGAAGTGTCCCTAATGGGCTGATCTACCGCGTCACTCCGCAGGGCAAGGCGTTTGTGCTTTACCAGGCTAGCCTCCCGGAAATCCATGATTTGGCTGTCGACTCGGAGGGACGAATTTACGCAGCCGCATTGGGCGGAGCCGGCGGAAAGGGCACGCCCTACCTCTTCACGCCTCAAACGCCGGGGACTCCGGTCCCCGGGGGAGTTACCACCGTGACGGTCACCGCCGGAACCGACGAGGGAGCGAAGGGCAGGGAAGTTCAAACTCCCGTGCCGGCCCAGGCCCAAACCTCGGCCCTTGCCCACGCGGCCCCCTCGGGGCTGGTGTTCCCTACGCCCCCGCTTCCTCAAGGGCGCGGCGCCTTGATTGAGGTCCGGCCCGACAATACGGTCGAAACGGTCTGGAATTCCAATAGTGAAAGCATCTTTGGCCTTGCGGTGCGAGCCGACCACGTCTTGTTTTCCACGGACTCCAATGGCCGCATTTTCGATTTGGTCCCGTCCCGCGATGGCACGAAGCTGACCCTTCTGACGGAGACCCGGGAGTCCCTCGCCAGCCGACTCCTGCTCGAAGGCTCCGACCTTTACATTGCCACCAGCAACATCGCCAGACTTTTCCACTTGCGAGCCAGCTTGGCGGGCGAGGGCAGCTATGAATCTCCGGTCAAGGATACGAAGTTCGTCTCCCGGTGGGGACATCTGACGTGGCGGGCCAGCGTGCCCGCCGAAGCCAGCTTGGAGTTCTACACGCGATCCGGAAACTCGGAGCGCCCCGACCAAACCTGGAGCGACTGGGCAGGCCCTTACCGAAAGGCTACCGACTCGGCCATCGAAAGCCCTCCCGCGCGCTATCTGCAATGGAAAGCGGTCTTCCGCAGCGCCGGTGCGGGGCCGACCCTGGATGACGTGACCGCCAGTTATCTCAATCAGAACTTGCCGCCGCAAATCCGTTCGCTGAGCGTGAGCACGAGCGGGGAACGAACCAGCCCCGCCGGGCCGCCTTCCACCGCGATGACGGGGACTCCGACCGTGACCGTCTCGGTCGGGCCGCCTCCTCCCTCGCCTGCCGGGCCACCCACAAAGACCCCGACAACCCTGAACTGGCAAGCCGACGATCCCAATGGGGACTCATTGGTCTATGCGCTCTATGTGCGTGCCGCCGACGAGCGGGATTGGCACCTGCTGAAGGACAAGCTCCACCAGACATTGTATACAATTGATTTCAATGCCTTGGCGGACGGGCAGTACGTGGCCCGGCTGGTCGCCTCCGACGAGGAGGCCAACCCGCCTGAGGCGGCGCGCCAGGCGGAACTGCTCAGCGCCCCATTCTGGATTGACAATACGCCCCCGCTGATCCGTATCCTCAAGCAGGAGGTGGACCGAACGGGCGCCCTGGTGCAATTCCAGGCTGAGGATGCGACCTCGCCCCTGCGCGCCGCCGAGACCGCCACCGACGGCCAGCAATGGGCCGACATCCCCTCCGACGATGGGATCGTGGATTCGCACCAGGAAACCTTTACCGTCAAGTTGGAAAAGCTCGACCCGGGGGAGCATATCGTGGCCCTGCGGGCCTTTGATATCGCCGGAAACGTGGGGTTGGGCAAGGCCGTGATTCGCATTCCAGCCGCCAGCAGCCGGCGATAAGGTGTCCTCGGCAACCGATTGGTTATCTGCCGGAGAGGCAAGCTCGGGGCTTGGATACAACTTCCACTTTGTGTGCCGCATCTCACTGTTCGAGTCGAGGTACGGCCCGGACTGAAACGCGTTGAGTGCCGACAGAACCCCGGCCAATAAGGCCGTTTCCGAGACTCAACTGATCGCGCGGGCGCAGCAGGGTGACGAAGCAGCGTTCGAGGCGCTGTTCAATACCCACAAGCGCCGAGTTTATTCGCTCTGCCTGCGCATGACTGGTGATACCGCGGAAGCCGAAGACCTAGCGCAGGAGGCGTTCCTCCAGCTCTTCCGGAAGATCTCAACGTTCCGCGGGGAGTCCGCTTTCACCACTTGGCTGCATCGGCTGGTGGTGAACGTCGTGCTCATGCACCTGCGCAAGAAAGGCCTCCAGCAGGTCTCGCTGGATGAACCGGATGGCTCCAGGGAGGAGCCGGTCAAGCGCGATTACGGGGAGGACGACCACCGGCTGCTGGGATCAGTAGCGCGGATCCGCCTAGCGCGGGCCATCGAATCCCTCCCCCACGGTTACCGTTCGGTGTTTATCTTGCACGATGTCGAAGGCTACGAGCACAACGAGATTGCCCAGATCATGAATTGCTCCATCGGCAACTCGAAGTCGCAACTCCACAAAGCGCGGCTGAAGCTCCGCGAGTTGCTGCGCGAAGAGGCTAAGAATCTGGCCCCGGAAGAATCTGAACTTTCCGGGTTGGATCCTGAAAGGTAAGGTAGCGAAGAGCATGTCAGACCAGGATAACGAGACAACCGTTCCGGAGCGCGCGGCGTGCCGCGAGTTCGAGCGCGGCCTGGCGAGCTATCTCGAGGGCGGAGCGGAACCGTCCGTCCTGGCCCATGCGAAGCAGTGCCCTTACTGCGCCGTCATCCTGGCGGACCTTGAGCAAATCCGGTTCGTAAGCCATCACCTACCGCAGGAAGAGCCGCCCGCTCGACTTTGGGCCAACATTCGCGCGCACCTGGAAGCCGAAGGCATTATCCGCGAGCCGGTCCCCGCCTGGCGCCGGTGGCTGCCCCGCCCAGCGTTCTTCCCGAGCTCCGCGCCGCTGGGCGCACTCGCCGCCCTGGCCCTATTCGCCGCCACGCTGCTCGTACCCGGTCGTAGCATGGAAAACCGCAGCCGCCTCAATGCGGGCACGGCCGGTGGGGGCATGGTGGCGGCTAGCGTCGCCCCCATCGGTCCGGACGAAAACCTCACCCGGACCCTCAGTGAGATGGAGGAGGCCTACCGGTCGCGGGAGAGTTCTCTCGAACCGACGATCAAAGCTGCTTATCAAAGAAGTTTGGCTTCTCTCGATGCTTGCATTCACGAATGCTCGCGGCACTGCGAAATGGAGCCGGGAAACACCCTGGCCCGCCAGTATCTGGTGCGCGCTTATCAGACGAAAGCTGAAGTCCTTGCGTCGGCGTTGGAGTACGGGGGTCGATAAAATCGCAAAGGAATTGACTGTCGTGGACAAATCACCCAAAATACTTCACCGCATGCCGGATGTCAGAACCATCTCTCTGCCGTGCCTGTTGCTGGTCATCACCCCCGCCATCCTGCTCGCGGTGGGACCGGCGCGACTGGAAAAAACGTTCGACACGAAACCCGATCCGCAAATCAGCCTGACCAATCTTCGCGGGCACATCGTCATCCGCGGGTGGGAAAGGTCGCAAGTCCACGCCCTGTGCCTCACCGCCTCGCCGCGAGTCGAAGTGGAAGGCTCGGCCATGCCGGCCACCGGGCCCGCGGAGAGGGTTGTCTTCTCGACGCGCGTGCTCGATCCGCTGGTGAGAGGCAACGATGAAAGCGCCGACTGCAATCTGGATGTGCCGGCGGAGGCGAGTTTGGAAATTCGCAACCGCCAGGGTAGTGTCCAGGTGGAGCATCTGCAGGGACAGCATGCCTCCATCGATTCGGCGGATGGTCGGATCGTCGCCACTGACGTCGCCGGCCACCTCACCGCGCGTTCGCTCGGCGGAGACATCGAGATCGTCCGATCCTCCGGGCGCGTGGAGGCGAACTCCATTACCGGGAATCTCACCTTTACGGAGCCCACCAGCAAGAACTTGCGCGGCAACACCAACTCCGGGCACATCCTTTACACCGGGAACTTTGAGTCCTCCGGCGAATACATCCTCTCCACTTATAGCGGCGACATCGAGGTCGTGGTTCCGCCCTCCGCCTCTTTTGAACTTAATGCCAAGACAGTTAAAGGCAAGGTGGAGAATGCCTTCAAGCTCCAGCCAAAACGCCACGCGCCCTCTTCCCTGGGGTACGGCAACAGCCTTTTCGGAACCCACAACACTGGCAACGCGACCGTCGACCTGACCTCTTTCAGCGGACACGTGCGCGTCCGCCCGTCGCACTGAAACCCCCCGCCTTCCCCTATCTTCCCAACCCGGATTAGCGCCTCGGGATCGGGGTATAATGAGCGCCGAGGAATGGCTGCCACAGCAGAACTCTCCGCATGATTCGACGACGAAAACAACTCATTTACCTCCTCGGGTTCATGGGCGTCGGCAAGACCACCGTGGGCGAATTGCTCGCCCAGCGGCTGCGCTGGCCCTTCATCGATCTCGACGCGACGATCGAATCCGGCCAGGGAAACACCATCCGCCAGATCTTCGAACAGGCTGGGGAAGCGTTCTTTCGCGATATCGAGCGCGCCGCCCTGATCGAGGCCTCGAAAACCGAACCCGCCGTGATCGCCCTGGGGGGTGGGACTTTTGTGCAGCCGCTCAATTTCGAGTACATTCAGGAACACGGCGGCATGACGGTGTGGCTGGACTGCTCGCTCGAGGAATTGCGCCGTCGCTGTGAGGGAAAGGACGACCGGCCGCTCTTCCGCGACCCCGAGAGCTTTGCGCGGTTATTGGAGGAGCGGCTCCCGTACTACCGGCGCGCGCACTTCCGCATCTCCACGGAGAGTCGCGATCCTGAGGAAGTGGCGGAGGAGATCCTGCGGCTCAGCCTGAGCTAACAAC
>JAIQGH010000026.1 GCA_020072655.1 Terriglobia bacterium
GCAAACTTGTCCGTGAAAAGGCGGGTCGGGCGGTGGAACGGGGCGGGAGCCCGGAGAGCGCCCCTACACGGCAATGATAAACCGCCGCTACAGCAAGAAGCTTTCAGACTCTTGTAGGGGGCAAAGCAATGAGTCACAAAGAGACGAATGAGGATCACTACAATGCCGGGCTGCACGCTTATGCCATCTTCGTCGCCTGCGCGACATTCCTGCTCATCATTGCCGGCGCACTAGTAACCTCGAACGACGCGGGGCTCTCGGTCCCCGATTGGCCGACGACCTTCGGGACGTTTCGCATGCCACGCATGGTGGGCGGAGTTCTTTATGAGCACGGACACCGCCTGATCGCCGCGACGGTCGGCCTGCTCACCGTCATCCTGGCGGTTTGGGTATGGCGGAGGGAGCCGCGGCGCTGGGTGCGGCGGCTGGCTGGCGTTGCGGTGCTCGCGGTCATCGCGCAAGGCGTGCTGGGCGGGATCACCGTGTTGTTCTACCTCCCGGTCACGGTCTCGGCCGGACACGCTACGCTGGCGCAGACGTTCTTCTGCATCGTGGTCAGTCTGGCGCTGTTCACGGCCCGCGATTGGCGTTGGGACGAACCGAGAGTTGAAGACCCGACCGCGCCCTCGCTGCGGCACTTGGCGGTGGCGACAGCGGGCACGATTTACATCCAGCTCATCCTGGGTGCGGTGTTTCGACACAAGGGCTTCGGGATTCTTCCCCATATTGTGGTGGCCATGATTGTCGCGCTCCTGGTGGCCTGGTTGGCCGTGCGCATCTTCTCGCGCTTCTCTTCGGAGAGGCGGCTCGTGCGTTCGATGGGACTGCTGCTCGGGCTTGTCATTGTGCAGATCTTCCTGGGGATCGGCGCCTACATGATGCTTCTTGCTACGCGCGACGCCCCGCAGCCGCTGCCGCCGGTCGTCGACCTCACCACCGCGCACGTCGCCCTGGGAGCCTTGGTGCTGGCCGCGAGCGTGATTCTCACCTTGCAGATTTTCCGTCGAGTGGCGGCGCCGCAACGTTCCCGCGAGCCCGCCCACTTGGGCTCCGAGCAGAAAGCAATCGGATGAACGAACAACCAGGATTCAGGAGTCAGGATTCTGTGGTTAGGCGCGGAGCGGAGAGTCATCGGATGAGTGCACAGATAGGCTTTTCACGCATGGACACGAAGACGCAGCCCATGAGCCTCGGCTGGCTGCGGGGCCTCCGCGATTATTGGGTGTTGACGAAACCGGAAGTCAACTTCCTCGTGGTCATCAGCACGCTGGTGGGGTTCCACCTCGGAACTCGAGGCTCGCTCGATGGGGCGCGGCTCGTGCACACCCTGCTCGGCACGCTGCTTGTGGCCAGCGGCACGGCGACGCTGAACCAGCTCATGGAGCGCGACGCCGACGCGCGCATGCGACGCACCGCCGCTCGTCCGCTGCCTTCTGGAAGGCTTTCAGCCGCGAGCGCGCTAGGGTTCGGCTTGGTGCTCTCGGTTGTGGGCGGCGTCTATCTCTGGCTGGCCGTAAATGCGCTGGCGAGTCTGCTGGCGCTCTCGACGCTCGCGAGCTATCTGCTGATTTACACGCCACTCAAGAAGCGAACACCCTGGTGCACGTTCATCGGTGCCTTCCCGGGCGCGATGCCTCCACTCATTGGCTGGGCGGGCGCCGCCGGTCACCTGAGCCGCGAAGCGTGGGTGCTTTACGCCATGCTTTTTCTTTGGCAATTCCCGCATTTCCTGGCGATTGCCTGGATGTACCGCGAGGATTACGGCCGGGCGGGGCTGCAAATGTTGCCGCGCGGCGACACGGAAGGCCGCGCCATGGCTCGCCTGCTCGTCGGCTATTCATTAGCGCTTTTGCCGATCAGTTTGCTCCCCACGTGGATGGGACAGGCTGGAATGCTGTACTTCCTCGGCGCACTCGCCCTGGGCCTGATGTATGTACACTCCAGCGCGCGCTTGGCACGCGCCCGGACGAACGCGCTGGCGAAGCGGCTGCTTCTTGCCTCCGTGGTTTATCTGCCGCTGGTTTTTGCGCTCTTGATGCTGGACAAGACTGTGGGCTAAGCTTCGCCCGGCCGCTCGCCTCGCCGGGCCATCTCTTCAAGATGCGCGATCGTCCTTTCGAGCCAGTCGAGCAGGGTTTGTTCGGCGCGGTCGCGGTCGCCGATTTCTTCGAGCCCGGCGATGGTGTCTCCATCATCGTTCAGGGGAATGAAATGGCAGGGGATGTCTTCGTTCTGGCGATCCTCGGGAACCCACTCCCAGAGTGAGCACTCGTTGCACGGATGTTTCTTGACGGTCTCGCCGAAATTCAGGCAGGTGACGGAGTCGCGGAACAGCTCTGTGGGCTGCCAGGGCGTGCGAACTGAGCGGCCATAGCCGCCATCGCGCAGGATGTCCCTTTCCAGTTTGAGTTGCTCTATAATTTCTTTGAGGTTGCTCGCCATGGCTGGGCCTCCTCGGGCAAATGCGTCCTGTCCCGCCGGCCAGGCTGGTGGGCGCACCTACTGGGACAGCAATTTCGTGACCACTTATAAAAATCCTAAAATCAGTTGGTTAGATCACGGAAGGTGATGGGACTCTTCCTCCGACTGGGTCAAAAAGCCCTATTCTTATCCCACCCGGCGCGAACAAACTAGCCCCCCTCTCGGGGCCTAGGAGCATCACACGAATGGCGAACCGTGACGGTGTACTGCAATTCGCGCGAGGCGGTGGGGAAATGGTCCAGGCTGCCGTGCTTTTGGCCGTGTGCCTTCTTATCGGATTGATTTCATTGGCCCTTTCCGCCTGGGTCGTGATTTCCGGTCAGTTATTCACGATAGACGGGCTGCTGATGCTCGCTCTCAGCCTCACCGTGGGTGCATTCTTCGTGGGAGACTTTGCTTGGTCGGTTCACAAGGGCGAAGTCCGCGGAATCCTGGACCAGCTCCGCAGCCGAAAGAAGGAGTCCGGCCCGGAGGGCACCACAGCTCGTGAAGGGAAGGCCTAACCGCCGCCAATCGATGGGACTTGAGCTCTCCGACCTGCCGACCGTCGATGCGGCACTCAACGCCGCCAGCGCCGCCCTGCTGACGCTGGGGTTCATCTTCATCCGCCGCAAGAACATCCGAGCCCACAAGGCTTGCATGCTCTCGGCCGTGGCGACGTCCATGCTTTTTCTCGTCTGCTACCTGACCTACCATTACTTTCATGGGACTACGCACTTCACGGGCCACGGCGCCGTTCGCCCCCTGTACTTTGCCATTCTGATTTCGCACACGATCCTCGCCGCAGCGATCGTGCCCTTGGTGGCAACGACGCTCTATCGCGCGCTGCGCCGGCGCTTCGACCTCCATCGCCGCATCGCGCGTTGGACGCTGCCCGCCTGGCTCTATGTGTCGGTGACGGGGGTGGTGGTCTACTGGATGCTGTACCACCTGGGCCGGTAGCCGCGAGCCCGCCGGATTTGAAGATGGCCATCCGCTGTGGCATGATGACAACAGGGGAGAAACCGATGAAGTTCCTCATCACCATGTTTCGCGACGAGGACGGGATGTACATTGCCGAATGCCCGTCCATTCCTGGCTGTGTCAGTCAGGGAAGGACGGAGGAAGAGGCGGAACGTAACGTCCGTGCGGCGATCCAAGAGTGCCTGGAAGTCCGTGCTGAGAAGGGCCTGCCCCTCACCGTTACCACTCGCGAAGTGGAAGTTCCCGTCTAATGCCCAAAGTTCCTTTGTTGAGGCCCCGATGAACTTCATCGGGGTCGTGAAGGCTTTCGAGAGGCTCGGCTGGCAGGTTGCACGCCAAAAGGGAGTCACATTATCTTGACCAAAACGGGCCATATTGCCACCCTCTCCGTTCCCAATCACCCGCAAGTCGCACGCGGGACGCTGCGGACTCTGATTGCGCGCGCCGGACTCGCGGTTGAAGAGTTTCTCGCCGCGCTGAACGAGTGACAAGCAATGTTGGCCGCAGTAGGCCGATGTAGAGGCTGAAGTCGAAATGCAGTTGCCAGCCATGGCTGCGCCTCGCTCGACACCGAAACGAAATCTCTCCATTGCGCTCGTTCCCGTGCTGCTGGTCGTCATCACATTTCTTTTCTGGCGCGAGACGTGGTTCGGCCGGCGGCTCACGGACCGGGAAATGAGCCAGTACCTCACGGACACTTCTGTTCCGCACAAAACGCAGCACGCGCTCGCCCAACTCGCCGAGCGCATCACGCGCGGCGACGCCTCAGCGCGGCAATGGTACCCGCAAGTGCTGGCGCTGGCCGAGAACCGCGAGGCGGAATTTCGTCTGATGGCGGCCTGGGTGATGGGCCAGGACAACCGAGCGCAGGAGTTTCACGAGTCGCTGCGCAAGCTGCTCGACGACCCTGAGCCCATGGTGCGCCGCAACTCCGCGCTCGCGCTGGTGCGCTTTGGCGATGCCTCGGGACACGTGGAATTGCGCGCCATGCTCGAGCCGTTTTCACTCCGCGCGCCGCAGGCCGGGACTATCACCTTCCGCCTGCGCGAGGGCGAGCCGGTGCGCCGCGGCACGGTCGTCGCGCGCATCGAGAGCAGCGCGAGTCGGCCCGTGGATGTCGTTTCACCGGTCGCCGGCGAGTTCGGCCGCCGAACGGTGGCCGATGGGGGAACCGTCGCGGCGGGTGCCGTGGTGGCGGAGACCTCGCCCGATGAAGGTCAAGTGTGGGAAGCGTTGCGCGCTCTCTACCTCGTGGGTACCCAGGAGGATTTGGCGGATGTGGAGCGCTTCGCCGCGATGCCGTTGACCGGCGCTCCCGCCATGCCCGCGCGCGTTCGCGAGCAGGCCGCCCTCACCGCCGAGTCCATCCGCCGGCGTGCGCGGGATTGACTTTCGTGATAGGTCGTTCTATGTGAAAGCCCCGTGAGCGCAGGGCACCGGGCAGTGAGCGTGAGCCTACCGGCCGGTCGGTCGGGGCAGCCGTGGCTCATTCCGTTCCCGTGACTGACTGAGTTCCCGCCTCTTGATCAACCCGATGATCAATGTATGAGGCATGATCAATCTCTGACGATTGATCGCCTTGACAAGCAACCCACCTCGATCAACGATCCCGTAGAGGCGCCCCGATGGGGCGTCTCCTGAGAGGTTCCACCGGAACGTCTCTACGTCATCCCATCTGGGCCATCTGCGGATATGACCGAATTCGCCGCTCCAAAATCCCGACTCCCGACTGCCGACTCCCAACTCCCGGCTCCTGTCTTCCACGACCCCAAGCACCACATCAAAATCTATCAGGGCGATTGCCTGGAGATTCTCGCGGCGATTCCGGCGGACTGCGTGGACCTGATTTTCGCCGACCCGCCGTATTTTCTCTCGAACGACGGCATCACCTGCCACGCCGGGCGGATGGTGAGCGTCAATAAGGGCGAGTGGGACCGTTCTCGCGGCCCGGACCTGTCCGCCATGCGGCCTTTGATTTGCTTTCCTACCGTGGTAGGATCTCGCGCCAATATGGGTACCGGGAGAATGCCGAAGAGGGTAAGAGCAAGGTTCCACTTTGACGAGCGTGGGCACGCCTGTTCGATTCTGGCCTCAGATTTCCCCGCCGAGTTTAGGGACATCATCGACTGCTTGGATTCTTTTGTCTTGCGGAAGACTCATATCCTCACTCCAGGAGGAGGAAAGTCGCCAATCTCAACGGCGATAGACAAGTTCCTTCGAGAACGCGGCTGGGCAGAGAAAGCGTTCGACATCAAAATCCTGATCGACGGGGAGCCGATACCCACACCAACCCATAAAATCGACAATTTCAGGAATCGTGTTGGCTTGGAGGTCGAGTGGAACAACAAAACCGAGTTCTACGACAGGGATCTCAATAACTTCCGCCTGTTGAAGGAGCTTAGGGTCCTGGATGTGGGCGTGATAGTTACGCGTCTCAGCGAATTGCAGGGACTTTTCGACAAATTGGGGAAAGGGGCTTCATACGGCGCGTCAACTACTCATTGGGATAAGCTTATTCCAAAAATAGACGGGGGTGGCGCTGGAGGTTGCCCGCTGCTTCTAGTCGGCCTGGGGATGAATTGCTACGATCCTGACTCGTAGTCCAAGCGTAGGCCTTGAATGGAGGCGGCTCGTAGGTGCCCAGCTCGTCTCCCCACTGAGTCCAGCCCTTGACACGAGAGCGGGCAAAAAGCTCCAAATAGGGACCTGGGCTGCAACGCTGGATCAAGTCGTACACTTGATCGGGCTTCTTGGAGTGCTCTTCTTTACGGCTGATCAGGACGTTTACTTGGCTCCTTCCCGGCTGAAGGGTTCGCAGTTTGCCCCTGGTACCGAACAGAAGAAGCTCTGTCACATTCCGGAAGTAGAATCCGACGCCTCGACCATCTGGCCCACCGTCCTTACGAACCTTGTACCAAACGACGTTCGTCTTGTAGGTGAAGCCCCAAGCTCTCATGGTCGTCAGGGCTTCAAGAAGCAAGGCGTTTGGGGACCAAAGGTACAGGTGGCTTTTCGGCAACGCGAGTTCTCTGACTGGCAAGGCTGCAATGTCGTCGAATGACATCGTTTCGTAACGATGAAGCCTTTTGTGCTCAGGCCCGACCTTGCCTGTCCGATTGGAAAACCGCCAAGGAGGGTCAATTAAGATTGCCCCATATTTGCCTTTGACGGCATTCAATAGGTTTTCCAAGGTTGCATGCCTCGTGCCGAGGTCGAGAATCACTCCTTCGGATGGCCGAACATTAACCCAATGCATAGAATCCTGTCAAGAAAATAGCCCAATATATTGTATCCGTCTGGGTGACCAGCAGGACGCGCTCAACGTCATTTTGCGGCTGACCCTTGGTGCGCATACTTGGCTTGCAGGTCCGCGGCCGTTGATTCCATGCATCAGACGCCATCAAGCAGGCGCGAACTTACAGACCCACTCCGCGCTAGACGCTACTTCGGCCTTCCCCTCTCTTATGCCCACAGCGCCCGCAGGTCACGGGCCTTAGAATGTTGAGTTCCATTGGGCGAGGAACCTTCCCTAGGGTCGCAAACGTACGAAACCTGGGTGTGCTCATCATGACTATCGAGTCGTACCCTTTGCGAAGCGCAACCCGCCGCATCTTGGCGTCAAGAGCCAGCCGTTGCTGGATTACGTGTCCGTCTGGCCAGTCCTTGTTGATCTCGCGTCCGAATAGCGCGCGTTCGACGGTTGGCTCGTCCCCGACCAGCGGATTTTGGATGTAGACCCTCACAGGTTGATCCAGTGGCCTCCCGTAAAATTCAGCCGCGCCGAAACTCCAGGCTAGGAACTTGCCCCGCTTCTCGTAGGCGCGCGGGTCAACAGGCGGGACGTGCCACCAATCCTTGCGGTTGATATACCGGATCAGCTCTACAAGCCAGCGTGACATAGCTACCTCCATCCTGTGACTATCGGCTAGAGGGTGATCCCACTTTAGCGAGTCCGGCGCGTGGACGCTCGATGTGCTGAATGCCGTGCAGGGCATCGAGCGGCGGGAGTTCAGCCTGCCCGAGGTTTACGCGCACGAAGCGGCGTTGGCGCGGCTGCACCCACAGAACCGCAACATCCGCCCGAAAATCCGGCAACAATTACAGATTCTGCGCGACCTGGGGTTCGTGGAATTCCTGGGGCAGGGGAAGTATCGGATCTCGGGATTGGGGTTTGGGGAATCACCCTAAGGGCGCGGTGCGCCGTGGCCCCGGCGTCGAATCATGCCAGCATGAGGCGTTCGCCCTTGGGCTCGGGGACCGGGTCCCCAAACTCGCGCGCGGTGTCAATCCAAAGCTGGATCGCTTCATGGGCGTGAGCGAGAGCTGACTCTTGCGTATCCCCATGGGCCATGCAGCCGGGCAGCTCGGGGACTTCCGCGACGAAGACTTGGTCCTCATTGCTCCAATAGAGGATGATCTCGTACTTGTGCATCTTTACCTCTCACCGCCCAGGAGCCCGTAGCGAACGATGATGCGGCGCACTTGGCGGACCTGATACACTTTAGCTTTGTTTCCTTCTTTCTGCAAATTGATCAGTTCCCCGACACCTTGCTTTCTGAAGATGTGATGGCTCCCGCGAACGCGCTCCTTGAATCCCAGCCACGCCAGCAGGCGGCACAGGTCATCGAACCTTATGTTGGCATCCGACCCTCCCAAGAGAACTCGATGCCGGAGCTCCTCATGATCCACAGGCGATAATCTACCACACCTCAAAACAAACCCACGGTTAATCGCCCAAACGGATTAGCCGTGGCTACCCTTGAATCCGCCGGCCGGCGGACGGGGGCCTCGGGCGGCGGGAATTCACATTGGCGCAGGTTTACGCGCAGGAGGCGCAGTTGGCGCGGCTGCACCCACAGAACCGCAGCATCCGCCCGAAAATCCGACAACAATTACAAATTCTGCGTGACCTGGGATTGATAGAATTCCTGGGTGGGGGCACATATGGCATAATAGGGCCATGAGCAGAGCCAGGAAGGGTTACTCATACCAGATAAATCTGGTTCCGGAGCCCGAAGGCGGTTATACCGTGCTGGTCCCCGCCCTGCCCGGATGCGTGTCCTACGGGGCAACCGTCGAGGAGGCTACCGCCCATGCCCGCGCGGCCATCGAGCTGCATCTCGAAAACCTGGCCGCACATCGCGAGCCCCTCCCGGCCGGAAATGAGTCCGCCCCGGTTTTCACAACCCTCGTTCATGTGACCCTGTCGCATGTCTAAAGAGCTCCCCGCGCTGCGCGCCGGCGAGCTGGCGCGAATTCTCGAGAAGGCGGGTTCAGAAAGGCAGCCATCTCACGATGTACCGGGCTGCTGACCACCGGGCCCTCACCGTCCCCATGCATTTTAGCAAGACGATTCCTAGAGGGACACTGCATGCCGTCATAAAGCAGGCGGGTTTCACGACGGCGCAGTTTGTCCAACTGATGGAGGACTGACCCGCTGGCCCCGACGCGTCGGGGCAGGCCGAGGCTTACGCGCACGAGGCGGCGCTGGCGCATGAAGGGCAGTGACGAGTGACCAGTGACGAGGAAGAATCGCGGCTGCGCGACCTGGGGTGCGTCGAATTCCTGGGCGGGGGGACGTATCGGGTTTCGGGGGCCGGGTTTTGGGAATCGGGCGGCACGGAACGGGACGGGTTATCGCGTTCCAATTACCGATGACTGCGAAATATGGTGACATGACGAGGCGAAAGGGCATGGCTTCAGCCATGCCGTGGCGGCAGCCCTTCCACCCCTTTTTGAGCCCTCCGCCGCCCGTCCAAGCGGGCGGCGGAGGGCACCCAGATCAGAAATAAACCACGGGTTTTCGGCACGACTAAAGTCGTGCCCTTCCGCTTACGCCTGTCACCGCATTATGCAGTCCTCGATAAATAGCCCTACGACCCATGACGTCGATCACACCCAATCTGCAAGGGCCTCGACGCTAACGGCGACGCCAAACAAGCTGGAACGGCACTAGCGCGCCCGCCAGTCGGAGAATTGTTCCGGAGAGCTTTCAGCGTCGCGCGGAATCTTGGCGAGGAGGCCGCGGCCCAGATCCTCCCCGCGGTGGTCGGGGACGGTGGCGGTTCGGCCGTCGGGATGTCGGAAGAACTTGTGGCTGCCTCTCTGGCGGACTTGGTGGAAGCCAAGGAACTCCAGGAAGCGGATGGCCTCGCGCGCGCGAACCGGGTGGAGTCGTGTCAAGCGCTGACCTCGACCTGCTGTACGCCGACAAATTTCATGCGGGGTGCTTTCTGTTCAGCCAGGCAGAGCGCAATGACTTCCCGAACTCTCGGCGCAAGCTCCTCGAGGGTTCGCGCCTGGGTGTAACAACTGTGCAGCGCCGGAACGCTGGCGACATAGTAGCCGTCTTCATCGCGCTCGATCACCACGGTGAATTCTCGCAGGCGCGTCTTCTTGCGTGCTTTTCTCATAACCGGAATTATAACACCAACCTGCGGGCCGCCCATGAAGGGTGCCCCTGCGATTGCCGGCGCACCCGTAGGGGCGGGGCTTGTCCCCGCCCTGTGTTGGGCACCCATAAAGGGCGCCCCTGCGGCCCGCCCGTTAACTCATCTGGAATCACTTCGTTGACAGGAGGGCGGGGGGCCGATATAATGAGGGGTTGCGGTACTCCCGAAAGAGGCAACTGAATGTACGCAATTTTCCGCACGGGCGGCAAGGAATACAAGGTATCCCCCGGGGACGTGGTTCGCGTCGAGCAACTGCCGGGGGAGCCGGGCGCGGGCGTGGAGTTCAACCACGTCTTTGCCGTCCGCAAGCAGAGCCTGACGGTGGGCACGCCACTGGTCGATAAAGCCAAGGTGAAGGGCGTGATTCTGCGCAACGGGCGTTCGCCCAAGGTGCGCGTGCTCAAGTACAAGCGCAAGAAGCAGTATCGCCGGACCATCGGGCACCGGCAGGCGTTCACGGAAGTCCTGATCAAGGACATTCTCACCGCCTGAACAGGCTTCGCTGTCATCCTGAGCGGAGGGAAGGATCTTTGTCATTTCCTTTCAATGCAATGCAGGGGTGCTTCGCTTCGCTCAGCAGGACAAAACCGAATTCTTCATCACGCTATTAGAGATTCGAGGCATTAAGGCATGGCTCACAAGAAAGGCCTGGGAAGCTCGCGAAACGGGCGCGACTCGAACGCCCAGCGGTTGGGTGTGAAGCGGTTTGACGGGCAAAGCGTCTCCGGCGGGTCCATCTTGGTCCGCCAGCGCGGGACGCGGCTCAAGCCGGGCGAAAACGTCGGCTTGGGCAAGGACGACACGCTCTTCGCCAAGGTGGCGGGCGTCGTGCGGTTTGAGGATAAGGGTCGCCTGGGCCGCTTCGTCCACATTTTGGTTCCTTCCGCGAACTGATCTCGGAGCGGTGAGGGTGGCCGTCGGTTGACGATCCACCCCGCCGCTTTTGTTGTTTCTGGCGCCTTCTTCGGGATTCGGGACTCGCGACTCGGGGTTCGGGAAGGTCGCCGAGTCCCAATTCTCGACTCCCGATTCGCGAATCCCGATGTTCATTGACGAGGCCAAAATCTACGTGGCGGGCGGCGGCGGCGGCAACGGCTGCGTAGCTTTCCGCCGCGAAAAGTCCGTGCCGCGGGGTGGCCCGAGTGGCGGCGACGGCGGACGCGGCGGCAGCATCTACCTCGAGAGCAGCGAGCACCTCAACACGTTGCTCAAGTTCCGTTACAACCGGGAATTCCACGCCCCACGCGGCGGGCACGGCGAAGGCTCGAACCGCCACGGCGAGGATGGCGAGGACCTTACCATCCAGGTCCCGGTGGGCACCGTGGTGTGGGATGAAGCCACGGGCGAGAAGTTCTGGGATTTCACTGCGCCGAGCCAGCGCTTCCTCGCGGCGCAAGGCGGGCGCGGGGGCCGAGGGAACGCCCGGTTCGCCACCTCGACCCATCAGGCGCCGCGCAAGTCCGAGCCAGGCGGCCCCGGCGAAGAAAAGAATTTGCGCCTGGAATTGAAGCTCCTGGCGGATGTAGGATTGGTCGGCTTCCCGAACGTCGGGAAATCTACGTTGATTTCGCGGGTCAGTGCCGCGCGCCCGAAGATCGCCGACTATCCCTTCACGACGCTTGAGCCCCATCTGGGCGTGGTGGCGCTCGATCCGGATCGCTCTTTCGTCATGGCGGATATTCCCGGGTTGATCGCGGGAGCGCACGCGGGGCGCGGCCTGGGCACGCGTTTTTTGCGACACGTGGAGCGGACGCGGCTGCTTCTGCACTTGATCGATGTGGCGGAACACTCGGGCCGCGACCCTGTCGAGGATTACGAAACCATTCTGAAGGAGCTGGAGAGCTTCAGCCCGACGGTGGCCGCCAAGCCGATGCTGCTGGTGGCCTCGCGCATCGATGCCGCGGGTGAAGGCTACCGGCTCGTCACGCTGCGCGAGTTTTGCCAGGAGCAGCGCCGGCCGCTTTACGAAATCTCTTCGACGACCGGCGAAGGGCTCGACGAGCTGCTGCGGGCCGCCTGGGCGATGCTCGAGCAAATTCCCCGGCCGGCCCCCACCGCCGAGGAGGCCGGGCCGAGCCACGAGATTGGAACCACGCGCCTAAACCAGCCATAGGACTCGCCTTCTGGTGAACATCGCACTGTTCGGCGGAACGTTCGATCCCATCCACTCCGGTCACCTGCGGGCGGCGCGCGCTGCCGTTCGCCAGTTCCGCCTCGACCGGGTGCTTTTCGTGCCGTCCGGGAATCCTCCTCACAAAACACACAACCGGCTCACGTCGTTCCATCATCGCTTGGCGATGGTGGCGCTGGCTTGCGCGCGCGAGCCAAGATTCGTCCCCTCCTTGCTTGAGGCGCCGCGGGCCGACCGGCGGCCGCATTTTTCGGTGGAGACGGTGCGCCGGGCAAAACGCTTGCTCGGCGCGCGCCACCGCCTGTTTTTTCTGATTGGCGCCGACGCCTTCCTGGATCTTCCCAATTGGAAGGACTATCGCCGGCTGCTCGCCTCGGTGGACTTCATCGTGGTCTCGCGGCCGGGATTCTCCGAGAAGGAGATTTGGGAAACCATCCCGCGCGACCTCTGCCCAGCAAGGAGCGCGGGAAATTCGAAGGCGACGGCGAAATTGCGTCGGACTTCGGTCTCGATCTTGCGCGGCGTAAATGTCCCGGTCGCCTCGCGCGAAATTCGCGAGGCGGTCCGCGCCGGACGCCCTACGACTGGCCTTGTTCCCCCGCTTGTGGAACAATACATCGTGAAGGAGGGCCTGTACCGCCCCGCTCGGCGGGGATCCACGCAATGATGACGCCGCACCTTCGCCAGGCGGTCCGCGCGGCCCTCGACCGGAAGGCCCTCGACCTGGACGTTCTCGAATTGACGGGAATCTGCTCGTTCACCGACTACTTCCTGATCTGTACCGGCACCTCGACGCGCCACACGCAGGCCATCTGCGATGCCGTGGTCGAGGAGCTCGAGAAGTCCGGAGTCTCCCCCACGCATGTGGAGGGATATGCGCGCGCGGAGTGGATTCTGCTCGATTACCTGAGTTTTGTGGTGCACATTTTCTCCTCGCAGGCGCGCCTTTTTTACGACCTCGCGCGCCTCTGGAAGAACGCCAAGCGCCTCGCCGTCGAGGAGGCGGAACTTTAGTCGGGTCGCGCGGGACGGAAACATCATGCGCATTCGAGTGATCTGGGAAGGCAAGACCAAGGACGCGCACTTGCGCGCCCTGCAGGCTGACTACACGGCCCGCATCGCGCGCTTCAACGAGATTGCGGTCGAGGAAATGTCTTCCCAGCGTCGGCCGAAGGCGCCCGGCCGGAAGCTTTCCCCTCCGGAGCAGCGCTGGATCGAGAAGCTGAAAGGGAGCTCGAAAGTCGTGCTGGACGCGCGCGGGCGGGAATGGACTTCGGAAGAGTTCGCGGAATGGCTGGGCCAGCAGGCGGTGCGCGGCACGCGGGAAGTCGCCTTCCTGGTGGGCGGGCCGGACGGATTTTCTACGGCCTTCCGTGAGCAGGCTGACCTGTTGCTTTCTCTCTCGCGGCTGACGCTCACCAGCGACTGGGCGCGGACGCTGCTGCTCGAACAAATCTATCGCGGCTTCACGATTCTGCGGGGTTTCCCTTACCCCCGGTAGCCCGTCGGCTGCGAGTGAGGTACACTTGCCTGGCACGCGCAAAGGCCTGATCATCGTCCACACGGGCCCGGGAAAGGGAAAAACGACCGCGGCGCTGGGGACGGCTCTGCGCGCCGTGGGCCAGGGGCTCAAGGTTTTGATGGTGCAGTTCATCAAGGGTTCCTGGCATTACGGCGAGCTCGACGCCGCGCGGATGCTAGGCGAAGACCACCTGCGCATTCTCCCCATGGGCAGAGGCTTCGTGAAGGTCGGCGCGGAGAAGCCGGACCCGGAAGATGTCCGTCTCGTGCAAGAGGCCTGGCAATTCGCGAGTGACAAGATCCGCTCGGGCGAGTTCGACCTGGTGATTCTGGACGAGATCAATTACGCCATCAGCTATAAGATGCTCGAGGCGGACAAAGTCGTCGAAGCCCTGAAGGAAAAGCCGGAGATGGTGCACGTGATTTTGACCGGCCGAAACGCTCATCCCGCGATCATCGAATGCGCCGACTTGGTCACGGAGATGCGCGAGGTCAAGCATCCTTACTCGCGAGGCATTCCGGCCCAGCGAGGCATCGAGTACTGAGCCCTGCGGCCGATGGGCCGAAGAACCGATGGGCGACTAAATTACGGACCGTGTCATCGTGGTTTTCAATGACTCAATGACCCGATGACGCAATGAACAAATCCTATGACCTGGTTTCGCCGAGAGAAGAAGGCACTCGAAGTCCCGCAGGAAAAGCGTGTGCAGACCGAAGGCCTGTGGGTGAAGTGCGACGGCTGCAAACAGATCATCTGGAAGAAGGACATTGAGGCCAGCCTGCATTGCTGCCCGAAATGCAATTACCATTTCAAGATCGGCGCCCGCGCCCGCCTGGAGATCCTCTTTGACGGCGGCCGCTTCACGGAGCACGACGCCGGCCTCGCCTCCACCGACCCGCTGACCTTTCAGGACACCAAAAGCTATCGCGATCGGCTGAAGAAGGCCGAGAAGACGACCGGCGCGAAGGACGCCGTGATCACCGGCGAGGGGCTGCTGGAAGGCAAGCCGCTGATCGCCTGCGCCATGGAGTTCAATTTCATCGGCGGCAGCATGGGCGCCGTCGTGGGCGAAAAAATCACGCGCGCCATCGATCGCTGCATCGCCCAGCGTCTGCCGCTGGTGATCATCTCCTGCTCGGGCGGCGCGCGCATGATGGAAGGCGCGATCAGCCTCATGCAGATGGCCAAGGTCAATGCCGGGCTGGCGCGCCTGGACGAAATCCGCAAGCCGTATATTTCCGTGCTCACCGACCCGACGACCGGCGGCGTGACCGCCAGTTTCGCCATGCTCGGCGATCTGAATATCGCCGAGCCGGGCGCCTTGATCGGCTTCGCGGGGCCGCGGGTCATCGAGCAGACCATTCGGCAGAAGCTGCCGGACGGATTCCAGCGCTCCGAGTTTCTTCTCGAACACGGCATGATCGACGCGATTGTTCCGCGCAAGGAGCTGCGCGGCTACCTCGCCCGCTCGCTGGAGTTGCTGGGAGCGTGGAACGATCAGTAGCGCCCCGATTCATCGGGGCATGCTGGGTCTCGATGGCGCGGGGACAAGCAAGCCGGGCTCCCGACCGTGTCGGGACGAGTTCCGCCCGGCGCTACTGGCGCGGTTCGAGTTCGCAGGCCATGACCTATCAAGAGTGTTTAGATTATCTTGCCGGCCTCGGGCACGAACTGCTCGGGGTGGAGTTCCGGCTTGAAACGATCACCTCCATCCTGGCATCGCTGGGTGATCCGCATCTGAAGTACCCGACCGCGATTGTGGCGGGCACGAACGGGAAGGGCTCCACCTCGGCAATTCTGGCCTCCATTCTTAGCCGCGCCGGCTACCGGACGGGCCTCTACACCTCGCCTCACCTGATACGGGTCAACGAGCGCATTGCCGTGGATGGTGAAGAAATCTCCGACGAGGACTTCGCCCGCGGCTTCCGCGAGGTCCGGCAAGCCGTGGAGCGCCTGCTGGCGGCGCGGACGTTGCCCGCGCGGCCCAGTTTCTTCGAGTTCCTCACCGCCGTGGCTTTCTTGCACTTTGCGCAGGCCCGCGCGGGCTTCGCCGTGCTGGAAGTCGGTTTGGGAGGACGCCTCGACGCGACCAACGTCACCGAGCCCCGCGTCGCGGTGATTACCAATATCGAGCTCGATCATCAGGAAATCCTCGGCAAGACCCATGCCGCGATCGCCCGTGAGAAGGCGGGAGTCATCAAGCCCGGCCGGCCCGTCGTCTCTGGGGTCTCCCATCCCGAGGCGGCGGAGGTCATCCGCCAGCGGTCGAAGGAGCTTGGCGCTCCGCTCATCGAGACCGCCAGCCTCTCCCGCATCCTCAATCTGCACAGCCGCCAGGGTCGTTATCAGTTCGACTTTGCCCTGAACGGGGACCACTTCACGAATCTGATTCTCCCGTTCCTCGGCCGCTTTCAGGTTGAGAATGCGGTGGCGGCAGTGACGGCGGCGCTCGAATTGCGCCAGGAAGGACTGCGCATCGACCGCGCGGCGATCTTCGAGGGTCTGCGTTACGCCTCCTGGCCGGGCCGCCTCGAGGCAGTTCGCGAGCGCCCGCTGGTTCTGCTCGATGGCGCGCACAATCCCGCCGGAGCCGCGGAGGTTGCGGCCTTCGTCCGGGAGCACCTTTCCGGCCGCGTGCTGCGGCTGGTTTACGCCTCACTGCGCGACAAGGACATCGGCGAAATCAGTAAGATCCTCTTCCCGCTGGCCGCGGAAGTCTATCTCACGCGACTTCCCCAGGCTCGCGCGGCCACTCCTCAGGAAATTCTTGCCGCCGCCCGCTGGCAGTCCTCCCGCCTAACCATTGAGCCGGACCCGGGACAAGCCCTCCGCCGAGCCCTGGAGGCGAGCGCCCCGGACGACGTCGTTCTAGCGGCCGGCTCGCTGTACCTGGTCGGCGCACTCAAGACGGCCCTGCGCGCTGCGGACTTCGAGACTTTCGCAACCCCGCAATCCCGTCCGGCGACGCGGGCTTGAATCGAGCATGGGAACCCCTTCGGCCATTTCCGGCAAAAGAGGCCTCACGGCGGCAGACGTGAAAGATTTCTTCAGCTATCTGCGATCGCTGATCTTCACCAACAACCTCATCTATCTCTATACCGCCGTGATGGGGACGCTATCACTCGCTGGCTCGCTCTTCGACTCGCGCGGACGGTGGCAGCATGGTTGCGCGCGCTTCTGGTCCTGGCTCATCCTGAAGACCAGTGGCATTCGGGTGAGCGTCGAGGGCCTGGAGCACGTCCGCCAACCGGCGGACACGCCGATGATTTTCTGCGTGAACCACCAGAGCGCTATGGATATCCCGGTGCTGCTCGTCCATTTCCCTTTCCAGTTCCGCTTCCTCGCCAAGCGCTCGCTTTTTCATTACCCTTTCTTGGGCTGGCATCTGCGCCGGTCGGGCCACATCGCCGTGGTGCGCGAACGCGCCAGTCAAGCCCGGCGGAGTCTCGAGGTGGCGGTCCGAAAAATCCGCGAGGGTTATCCCGTCGTGGTGTTCCCCGAGGGCGGGCGCAGTCGCACCGGAGAAATCCTGCCCTTCAAGGCCGGCGCGTTCCGGCTGGCGGTTCTCTCCGGCGTCCCTGTCACGCCCGTCACGTTGAACGGAACGCGTGCGGTGTTGAAGCCGGACACGCTTCATGTCCGGCCGGGCCGCGTGGAGATGATCGTGCACCCCGCCATCCCTACGGCGGGTCTCAAGGCGACCGACGTGGACGCCCTTGTGGAGCGGGTGAGAAAACAGATTCTCGCGCGGTTCAAGCGCCCTGCGGGCTGAGTGAGTCATCGGGCGATTGAGCCATCGGGCCATTGAAGAACAGATCGGCCAGGATTCGGTGGAGCAAACTAAATGAGTACGCAGCCGGAAGAGCTTCGAGCCAGGACAAAGCAGTTTGCCTTAAGGATTGTTCGGCTGTTCAAATCGCTTCCGAGATCTAGTGAAGCGTTCATTCTCGGCAAGCAACTGCTCCGCTCAGGGACAGCCGTAGCTGCGAATTACCGAGCTGTCTGCCGGGCAAGATCGAAACCTGAGTTCGTCGCGCGCATGGGCGTAGTCGTCGAAGAAGCCGACGAGACCGTTTTCTGGATCGAGATGTTGGGGGACGCCGGGGTCATGCCGCGGTCTCGCTTAGAAAGCCTTCTGGCTGAGGCGAACGAGTTGTTGGCGATCTTCGCCGCTTCGCACCGCACGGCCAGGGCCAGATAGGGACAGCCAATGGCCCGATGACTCAATGGCTCAATGACTCAATCGCTCAATAAAGCTCATGCAGATTCGCCTTGAGAACCAAGTCGCGGTCGTGACCGGCGGGTCGCGCGGGATCGGTCGGGCGACGGTGAAGCTGCTCGCCGCCGCGGGCGCTCGCGTCGTTTTCAGCTACCGGAGAGCAGCCGGGGCGGCGCGGGAGGTTGTGAGAAAGAGCGGGGCGGAGGCCGGCAACGTGGTGGCCGTGCGGGCCGACGTCGCCAGGATGGCGGGCGCGAAGAAACTGGTCAGCGAGGCGCTTCGCCGCTTCGGCCGGCTTGACATCCTCGTCGCCAATGCCGGAATCTGGAATGTTCGACCGGCGCCCATCGAGCGGCTGAGCGAGCGCCAGTGGGACGAAATGATTGACGTGAATCTCAAAGGGACCTACTCCGTCATCCACTTTGCGGTTCAGCAAATGATCCGGCAGAAGTCCGGGCGAATCATCGTGGTCTCCTCGACGGCCGGGCAGCGCGGAGAGGCATTCCACAGCCACTATGGCGCCAGCAAGGGGGGCGCAATCAGCTTGGTGAAGGGGCTGGCGGCGGAACTTGCGCCGCACGGCATCCTGGTGAATTGCGTCGCACCCGGGTGGGTGGACACCGACATGTGCACGCCGCCATGCCTATCCTGTTCCTGGCGTCAGAAATGGCATCCTACATGACGGGGGAAATAGTGAATGTCAACGGCGGGAGCGTTCTCTGTGGGTAAAGAGAGAGCCGGAAGCGGTGGGCAGCGGGCAGTCGGCAGTCGGCAGTTGGTCCTCCTTGCGGTCTGCCTACTGTTTGCTGCGTCCCGCGGAGTGCTTCTTGCGCAGGGTCCCGGGCGGACCCCCGCGCAGAAACCCGCCGCGCCGCCGGCTCCGCCTCCGAGAATCGACGCTAAGGCGCAAGAGCTTCTCGACAAGACCATCCAGGCGTTGGGCGGTCAGGCCTTCCTGCAGGCCAAGAGCCTGACCACGCGCGGCCGGATCTTTGCGATTTCCGAGGACATGACCTCGGGCTTCGCGCCCTTTGAGAGCACGGTGGAGTTCCCGGACAAGCGCCGGTTCTCCTACGGCAAGGACAAGCCGGTGATCCTTCTCAACGACGGCGACCGGGGTTGGGAGGTGGACCGCTACGGCCTGATTGACCAGCCCGCCGAGCAGCTTCGCCGCTGGCGCATCAGCGTGAGGTACGGCTACGAAAACGTCCTGCGGCAGCTCCTCCACGAGCCCGGCGTGCTGGCGCAGGGCGGAGGCACTGATTTCGTCGATAACCTCCCGGCTCGCATTGTGGAGATTACCGATGCCCGGCAGGTTCACGTGGGACTCTACTTGCACGCTTTGACCTTTCTCCCCATCCGCCTCACCTACCGGCTGCAGAATCCCCAGACGCAGGAATGGGAAGAATATGCCGATGTATATAGCGATTACCGCCCCGCTCAGGGCATTCAGACGCCCATGCACATCGGGCGATTGCGGAACGGCGAGCGATATTCGGAGTTTTTCCGGACTTTTGCGGAATACAATACGGCTCATCCCCCGGATTACTTCCGCCCGTGAGTTGAGTCGGCGGCACTCTGTTATAATGGATTTCCCGGAGGCCTATTGAGCAAAGCGTTTTTCCACGGCACGACGATCTTGTGCGTTCGCCGCGGCAACCGGCTGGCCATGGGTGGCGACGGCCAGGTGACGATGGGCGAAAGCATCGTCAAGCAGAAAGCGCGCAAAATCCGTCGCCTGGCGGGCGACAAGGTCATCGCCGGCTTCGCGGGCTCGACGGCCGACGCCCTCTCGCTCTTTGCGCGCTTCGAACAGAAATTGGAGGAGTATCACGGCAACCTGAACCGCGCCGTCGTCGAGCTGGCGAAGGACTGGCGCACCGACCGCGCCTTGCGCCACCTCGAAGCGTTGCTGCTCGTGGCGGACGAGAAGAGCACCTTCCTGGTCAGCGACACCGGCGACGTCATCGAGCCCGATGATGGAATCGTGGCCATCGGCTCCGGCGGCCCTTACGCCCTCGCCGCCGCCCGGGCTCTCGCCAAGCACACCCAACTCGGCGCGCGCGAAATCGTCCAGGAAGCCATGATGCTGGCGGGCGAGATCTGCATCTTCACCAACGATCAGATCCACATCGAGGAGCTGCAGGGCAACCCTCGTTAGAAAGCGAAATACGGCATGGTTTTTTATTTGCCCGAGAGCGTCGAGACGGCGGTGGGGCTTGACGAACTGACTCCCCGCCAGATTGTCACCGAGCTGGACAAGCACGTCGTCGGCCAGGCGGACGCCAAGCGCTCCGTGGCCGTCGCCCTGCGAAACCGCATCCGCCGCCAGAAGCTCACCGCGGAACTCGCCGAGGAAATTCTTCCCAAGAACATCATCATGATCGGCCCCACCGGCGTGGGCAAGACGGAGATCGCCCGGCGCCTCGCCCGGCTGGCCAATTCGCCGTTCCTGAAGGTCGAGGCTTCGCGCTTCACGGAGGTCGGCTACGTCGGCCGCGATGTGGAGTCCATGATCCGCGACCTGGTGGAAATCTCCATCGATATGGTGCGCGAGGAGAAACTCGAGGAAGTCGCCGAGAAGGCCGAGCAGAACGCCGAAGAGCGGCTGCTCGACCTGCTCCTCCCGCCCCTCCCGTTGGCGCGCGGCGAGCATCCCCCCACGGAGGAAGACGAGCGTCAGCGGGAGCAGTACCAGCGGACACGCGAGAAACTCCGCGCCCAGCTCCGCGAAGGCAAGCTCGACGAGCGGCAGGTGGAGGTGGACGTCCGCGAGCGCAGCTTCCCCTCCTTCGAGATCATCTCTTCGCAGGGCATCGAGGAGATGGACATCAACATCAAGGACATGCTCCCCGGGCTCTTCGGTCAGCGCACCAAAAAGCGGCGCATGCGCGTCGGCGAGGCCATCTTCATCGATGAGATCGACAAGATCGCGGGCCGCGAGCGGGGCCACGGGCCGGACGTCAGCCGCGAAGGCGTGCAGCGGGATATCCTGCCCATCGTCGAGGGCACCACCGTCAACACGCGCTACGGCATGGTGCGGACCGACCACATCCTCTTCATCGCCGCCGGGGCCTTCCACGTCAGCAAGCCGTCCGATTTGATTCCCGAGCTGCAGGGGCGCTTCCCCATCCGCGTCGAGCTCCACTCGCTCAGCGTCGACGATTTCATCCGCATCCTGACAGAGCCCAAGAGCGCGCTCGTGAAGCAGTACGCGGCCCTGCTCGATACGGAAGGCATCAAGCTCTCCTTCAGCGAAGAGGCTTTGGAGGAAGTTGCCCGTTTCGCCGCCGCCGTCAACGAGCAGACGGAGAATATCGGCGCGCGGCGCCTGCACACCATCATGGAGCGCCTGCTCGATGAGATCTCTTTTGAAGGCCCGGACTTAAAGAAGAAGACCGTCCACATCGAGGCCGATTACGTCCGCAAGCAATTGGCCGATATCGTCAAGGATCAGGACCTCAGCCGGTACATCCTGTGAGCGACGCGACTCGTCGAGGCGACTCCTTTCGCCAATCTCTCCCCCTTGCAGCCTTGATCAGCAGCGCCTGGGTTTGCGCCTGCGGCGTCCAGGGTCCCCCGCGCCCGCCGCGCGTTGAGCAGCCGCAAAGCGTTCGAGACCTTGCGGTCGCGCAGTCCAGCCGGACGCTCACCTTCACGTTCACCGTCCCGCAACTCGCCACCGACGGCCAACGGTTGACCAAACGGCTGGAGATGCAACTCCTGCGCGCGATCTCGCCGGCAGGCCAGGCCGCTCCGCCGACCCGCGAGGCCCTCCAGCCTTGGGTCGCAGCAAGCGCCGAGGAGTTTGCGAAGCTCGCCAAAAACGATAAGGTTGCCGACCCCATCACACTGAGTGAAACCGAATTCCGCGAGCAATGTGGGAAGACCATCCTCTTCGCCGTGCGCACTCTGACGCGGGGATTTCGCGGGCGCCCGATCGAAAGCCAGCCCTCCAACCTCGTCTCGATGACTTTGCTCGACGTCCCTCTCGCCGTGCTCGACCTGCGTGTGACAACCACCGAGCATGCTCTGAAATTAAGCTGGAATCCGCCTGAGCGCGCTCTGAGCGGCGAGCCGGCGTCGAGCGTCTCCGCCTACCGCATCTATCGCCGGAGCGGGGAACAGGCCTCCTTCGCGAAGATCGGTGAGACCGCGGACACGGTCTTTCGCGACCCGGACTTCGCGTTCGGCCGAACCTACGCGTACAAAGTCACGGCGCTGATGAAAGTGAGCAGAGAGATCGCCGAAGGCGAGGAGTCGCCGGTGGCGGAGGTCACGCCGCGCGATACGTTCCCCCCCGCCGCCCCGACCGGTTTGACCGCGGTGTACACGACCAAGGCCGTGGAACTGGTCTGGACCGCGAATTCCGAGCCCGACCTTGCCGGCTACAACGTCTATCGGCGCGAAGGGAGCGCCACGGTCGAGAAATTGAACGCGGATCTCTTGCGGACTCCGATCTTCCGCGACACCTCCGCCGCCGCTCTCGACTTTTCGAACAACGAGAGCCCGCCGTCGGAAGAAGTGAGCGTTGAGACGCGGTGAGCATGCGCGAACGAGACCTGTGATGGGTAGCGGCGGACTTTAGCCCGGCAGGTGCCCCGATGAATCGGGGCGCTACGCACCATGGTCTCATTCTCGCCCCGCCGGAGCGGGATGTTATAATTAAGTGGATTCTAAATGGCTATCGCCTCGAAAGGAGCAGGTTGTGAAATTTTTCCTTGACACGGCAAATCTGGACGAAATCCGCGAGGCCGCGAGCATCGGCTTGCTGGACGGGGTCACAACGAATCCTTCCTTGGTTGCCAAGGAGGGCGCGGAGTTCAAAGAGCGGATTATCAAGATTTGCTGGCCAAGCTCCACACCTGGGTGGTCGTCAAGGTTCCGACGACCAAGGCCGGGCTCAAGGCCGCCAAGTGCCTGGTGGGTGACGGGATCAAGGTCAACTGCACGTTGGTCTTCTCGCCCGCGCAGGCGCTGCTGGTGGCCAAGACCGGGGCCACCTACGTCAGCCCTTTCCTCGGCAGGCTGGACGATATAGCGCACGTTGGCATGGACCTCGTCCGCGACATCGTGACGATCTATCGCAACTATTGCTACAAAACCCAAGTGCTGGCCGCTTCGCTCCGCCATCCGCTGCATGTGGTGGACGCGGCCAAGGCTGGCGCCGATGTGGCCACCATGCCTTACAAAGTCTTCGACCAGCTCTTCAAGCATCCCTTGACGGACAAGGGGCTGGACCAGTTCCTGAGGGATTGGGAGAAAGCGAAAGTCAAGTGAGTCCGGGAGAGCGTCTCACGCTGGGTCTGGCCGCGGTGGCCACGGCGACAGGACTTGCCGCCTGGCTGATGGCGCGTTTCCGGCGCCGGCATGCGAAGAGCCCGGAGGAGATCGAGCGTCAGCGGCGCCTGGACGTCCACAACTGCGGCAGGATCGCGCCGGGCCACATCGTGGACTTCCTCGAATCCAGCGGCGCCGATAACAACGGCCGACTGCTTCTCTACAAATACGAAGTCGGCGGCGTCACTTACGAAGCCGCGCAGGACATCTCGGCCCTGGCGAGCCTCGCCGCCACCGCCCCAGGCCTCGCCGGGCAAACCGCGAGCGTCAAGTACGATCCGAAACGTCCCACCAATTCCATCATCGCGTGCGAGGAATGGTGCGGAATCAGGACGATCGGGTGATTGAGTGATTGTGTGATTGAGCGAATGAAGAAATGAATCGGTTGGGGAAATCGCTCAATCACTCAATCGCTCAATCACACAATTCCTATGTCTTTGCAGGAAAAACTCGCGGAGCTTCGCCGCCGCAACGCGCAGGCCGAGGGCGGGGGAGGCGAAGAGCGCCGGGCGCGCCAGCACGCCGAAGGCAAACTCTCGGCGCGCGAGCGGCTCGAGCTGCTGTTTGACGAGGGAACCTTCGATGAGCTCGACAAGCTCGTCGAGCACCGCTGCCAGGACTTTGGCATGGCCGCGCAGCGCCTGCCGGGGGACGGAGTGGTTTCAGGATATGGCCGCATCAACACCCGCCCGGCTTACGCCTTCGCCCAGGACTTCACGGTCTTCGGTGGCTCGCTCAGCGAGGCCAATGCGGCCAAGATCTGCAAGGTGATGGACCTGGCGATGAAAGTGGGGGCGCCGGTCATCGGCCTGAACGATTCGGGTGGGGCGCGCATTCAGGAAGGCGTGGCCTCGCTGGCCGGCTATGCGGACATCTTTCTGCGCAACACGCTGGCCTCCGGCGTCATCCCGCAGATTTCCGCCATCATGGGCCCCTGCGCGGGCGGCGCGGTCTATTCGCCGGCCATCACCGATTTCACGTTGATGGTGGAAAAATCCAGCTACATGTTTGTGACCGGCCCCGACGTCATCAAGACGGTGATGCACGAAGAGGTCACCAAGGAAGAGCTCGGCGGCCCGATGACCCACAACTCGACGAGCGGCGTCGCGCACTTCGTCACGCACGACGACCCTGATTGCCTCGCGCTTATCCGCGAGCTGCTCTCCTTCCTGCCGCAAAACAACCGCGAGGATCCGCCTCGCCTCGATTCGAACGATCCTGTGGACCGCCGCGAGGAGACGCTTCAGACGCTCGTGCCGACCGAGTCCGACCAGCCTTACGACATCAAGGAAATCCTCCACCGCGTCGTGGACGAGGGCTACTTTCTGGAAGTCCACGAGCATTTCGCCAAGAACCTCGTGGTGGGCTTCGCGCGCTTGGGCGGCCAGAGCGTGGGCATCGTCGCCAATCAACCCGCCGTGCTCGCCGGCTGCCTCGACATCAACGCTTCGGTCAAGGGTGCGCGCTTCGTGCGCTTCTGCGACGCGTTCAATATCCCGCTGATTACTTTCGAAGATGTCCCGGGATTCCTTCCCGGCACCCAGCAGGAATTCGGCGGCATCATCCGGCACGGCGCGAAATTGCTTTACGCTTTCGCGGAAGCCACCGTCCCCAAGATTACCGTCATCACGCGCAAAGCTTACGGCGGAGCTTATTGCGTGATGTCTTCCAAGCACATCCGTACCGACATCAATTACGCCTATCCCACCGCGGAGATCGCCGTCATGGGCCCGGAGGGCGCCGTCAACATCGTTTATCGCCGCGAGCTGCAGAAGGCCAAAGACCCCGAGAAACTGCGCGGCGAGAAGGTGGAAGAATTCCGCACTCGCTTCGCCAATCCATACATCGCCGCCGAGCGTGGCTGGGTGGACGCCATCATCGAGCCCCGCGATACCCGCCCCAAACTCATCGCCGCCCTGCGTGCCCTCGACACCAAGCGCGACACCAACCCGCCCAAAAAGCACGGGAATATTCCACTCTGAATCCGGGCGGACGGACGGACGGTCTGAACCCCTACTTCAAGCCGTCCGCGCGCCGCTGCCTTCGCCAAAAAGACCCTCCGGAGCAGTTGCATAGGTTAAAATGCGGGCTGGAACCAGAGGAGCGGCAGTGCCATGAACCACCACGGAATCGAAGTGCCGAAGGAAAGAATCGCGGAATTCTGTCGCCGCCACCACATCCGCAAGCTGGCATTTTTCGGTTCGGTACTGCGGGATGACTTCCGGCCGGATAGTGACCTGGACGTGTTGGTGGACTTTGAGCCAGGGTGTACGGTCGGATTACTGAGGATGGCGGGATTGGAATTGGAGCTTGCTGCGATCCTCGGACGGAAGGTGGACCTGCGGACGCCCGCGGACCTGAGCAGGTACTTCCGTGACGAAGTGGTGCGCACCAGCGAAGTCCAATATGCTCAAGAGTGACCGGGTCAGGCTACAACACATGGTCGATGCGGCGAATGAGGCCCTTCGGTCAGCGCGGGAACGGAGTCGCGCGGACCTCGACAAGGATCGGGTATGGGCTCTGGGCTTGGTGAAATGTGTCGAGATCGCTGGCGAAGCGGCGGCGCGGGTCGGTGGAAGCACGAAAGCGAGATGGTCTCAGATTCCTTGGGCCGAAATCGTCGCCATGCGGAATCGGCTCGTTCATGTGTACTTCGACATCGACCTGGACCAAGTCTGGAAGGCCGTCACGGAGGACTTGCCCCCATTGGTTGGAGAGTTGGCAAGAATCCTTGAGGCCGACACCGAATCCTGACCTGGCACTCCGGACTATCACCATGCTTCTGCCAGGCGGTCGCCGCTCTGAACTCATCGTCGCCCTCCGCATCCTCGACACCTACCGCGACAACAACGGGCCAAAAGTGCACACAAATACTCCGTTGTGACAACTGCCACCCCGCAGAGGAGACGATTTGAAAAAGCCGCCCGTCGCGGGTAGCATCTCCCTGGCATGTTCAGGAAGGTTCTGGTAGCGAATCGGGGCGAGATTGCGGTGCGCGTGATGCGCGCCTGTCGCGAGCTAGGCATCGCCACGGTGGCTGTCTACTCCGACGTCGACCGCACGTCGCTACATGTCCGTTATGCCGACGAAGCCTGCCCGATCGGCCCGGCGCCCTCCATCGAGAGCTATCTGAACATTGATCGCCTCCTTGGCGCCGCAAAGCGCAGCGGGGCGGAGGCCATCCATCCAGGTTACGGCTTTCTGGCCGAGAATCCGGCATTCGCGCGCGCTTGCCGAGAGACCGGCATTGTCTTCATCGGTCCGCCGGTCGAAGCGATGGAGCTGATGGGTTCCAAGACTGCCTCGCGCCAGGCAGTGACCGCCGCCGGGCTTCCCGTCGTGCCCGGCACGGACCGCAACCTGGAGGCATTCGAGGAAGTCGCGCGCGTCGCTAAGGAAATCGGCTATCCGGTGATGCTCAAGGCTTCGGCGGGCGGAGGCGGCAAGGGGTTGCGGCTGGTTCAAGCCCCGGAAGGACTGGAATCCGCCTACCGCACGGCGCGCGCGGAAGCCCAGAACGCCTTCGGGGACCCGTCGGTCTACATCGAGAAGTACCTCGAGCGCCCGCGCCACGTCGAAATCCAAATCCTGGGCGACCACCAGGGAAATCTGATCTATCTCGGCGAGCGCGAATGTTCGCTCCAGCGGCGCCACCAGAAGGTGATGGAAGAGAGCCCGTCCCCGCTCGTCGACGACGCCTTGCGCCGCCGCATGGGAGAAACAGCGGTCCGCATTGGAAAGCTTGCCGGCTACGCGAATGCCGGCACGGTGGAATTCCTGATTGACCGCAAGCGGGATTTCTATTTCCTTGAGATGAACACGCGGTTGCAGGTCGAGCATCCAGTCACCGAATTGGTGGTAGGCATCGACCTCGTCAAGGAGCAGTTGCGGATCGCGGCGGGCGAGCCGCTACGTTGGCGACAGGAAGACGTGGAGATGCGCGGCGCAGCCATCGAGTGCCGGATTTATGCCGAAGACCCGGCGAACGATTTTTTCCCCTGCCCCGGTTTGATCCGCCGTCTGCAAGCGCCTCGTGGGCCAGGCATCCGATCGGACAGTGGGGTCTACGAGGGCTGGACGGTGCCCCTTGAGTACGATCCGCTGCTTGCCAAGCTGGTCGTCTGGGGCAGCGACCGCACCGAAGCCATCGCCCGCTTGCGCCGTGCCCTTGCGGAATACGAAGTGTTCGGAATTCAAACCACGATCCCGTTCTTCCGGCGCGTCGTCGAGCATCCCGAATTCCTTGCCGGCGAGATTGACACAAGCTTCATCGACCGTGCGCTCGCGGAAGGAATCCTTTGCGGAGACAAAGCCTCCCCGGAAGAGGAGCGCGTGGCCCTGCTCGCCACCGCGCTCGACGCCGCGCGCGACCGGCCGGCGGGGTCGTTTCCGGTCCCGCGCGAGAGCATGTGGAAGGCGGCGGGGCGGGACGCGCTCTTGAACCGCTGGCCGCGGCGGACGTAGCGCCGGCCGGGACTTGTCCCGATCTCATCGGGAGGCCGGCAACGTGCCGGGTTAAAACCCGGCGCTACAACCATGAGACTCACGCTCACTGTTCGGCGCGGTTCGGAAAACCGCGAGCACCACCTCGAACTGCGTCCTCCGCGCGGCGCCACCGAGAAGGGAGGCCTTGCCAGGTACACACTCGACTCGGAGAGCGGTGAAATCGATTGGGCGGAGGTCGCGCCGGGCGTGTACTCGATAATCGTCGAGGGCCGGTCGTATGAGGCCCAGGTCGTCGCCTCTTCGCCCACCCCGGCGCCGGGCGACGCCAGCCGCGTCGTCACCGTGGGCACACACGACTTCCAGGTTACGGTACACGATCCGCGTCGCCGGCGGGGTGGGGTCAGAGCTGCGGGAGTTGATGGTCCCCAGGATATTGTGGCACCCATGCCGGGGAAAATTGTCAAGGTCCTCGTCTCGCCGCACCAGCAGGTGGCGGCGGGCGCCGGGCTTCTGGTCATCGAAGCGATGAAGATGCAGAACGAGCTGCACGCGACACGCCCAGGGCGCGTCGAGGCAGTCTACGTCGAAGAAGGCAGCGGGGTGGAAGCCGGCGCTCGCCTGATACGCCTGGGGTGAGTTGGCCGATGGGCGGCGCTTACTTTACGAGCGCCGGATTCGCCGCGCCCGTTTCGACCTTTTCGGCCAGGTAGTTGACGACCTTGGCATGATTGTGAAGGTCTTCCAGGTACGCGGCCCGCAGTAATTGCTCGCGCTCGTTGGTCAGCGTCTGCCGGATGGAACTCTGCACTTGCGGGTCGGAGATCTGACGCTGTCCCGCTTCTTCCTTCCCCAGCAGCTTGAGGATGTGAAACCCGTCGGTGGTGCGCAGGACGGGAGTCATCTCGCCCGGTCGCAGGGAGGTGATCGCCTTCCTGAGAGCTGGGCTGGAGTCCAGCGCCGAGGCAGGCAGAAATCCCATGTCGCCGCCGTTGCTCGAGGTTCGCGCGTCCTCGGAGTACTCCTGGGCGACGGTGGCAAAATCGTCTCCGGCGCGCAAGCGCGCGTAAAGCGCCTGCACCTTGCGTTCGGCAGCCTGCGAATTCGTGGCGTCGTCGTTCTTGGTGTTGCGCACCTGGGGGTCGGCGACCGGGGTGACGGCGATCTGGGCCAAGTGGAATTGCGTCTCCGTAATGTTGAACGCGTTCTTGTTCCGCTGGTAGTACTCGGTGACTTCCGGGTCGGTGACCTTGATGCGCGAGACGATCTCCTTATTCACGAGCTTGGTGATGATCAGGCTGCGCCGGATTTCGTCGCGGAGGCTGCCCGAATCGAGCCCTTGCTCGGTCAGTTTCTTCTGGAACTCCTCCCGCGAGTAGGGGCTTTGCAGTTCGTTGACCTTGGTGTCGATCTCCGCTTCGGAAACGGCAACGTGGGATTTGGCCGCGTGCGCGGCGAGGATTTGGTTGTTGATGAGCTCGTCCAGAATGGTCAACTTGAAACTCAGGGCCTGCTCCTGGCTGGCCCCCTCGGCGCCTGTCGCGGTGCGGCTGCGGTAGTACCTTTCTACCTGATCGCGAAAGATGGGCACGCCATCCACATCCGCCCACACCGTGCCGTCCTTCGTCGCGCGTCGCGAGCAACCGAAAGGCACGATGGAGAGAACGAAAACGAAGAATACTGCGAGGCGAAATGCCCGATGAAAAGCATGCTGCGGTCGATTCATGGAGACATTGTAGCCTGCCAGGGCATAGAAGCGCGAAAGAGTTTGTGGCCGAAGGGAAGGGCCGTCGGGGAGGAGAACCGTGATAGAATGAATTCTCGGCTGGAAATCGAAACTGCAACTTAGCGAGGTTGGACCATGGCTCGCGCCTGTGACATCTGCGGAAAAGGTCCCGTGCATGGGAACCGCATCAGCCACGCCCACAACGTGACCAAGCGCCGCTGGAACCCCAATTTGCGCCGCGTGCGAGCCATCGTCAACGGCGCTCACAAGACTCTCCTCGTTTGCACCGCCTGCATCCGCTCGGGCAAAGTCCAGAAGCCCGCCTGAGCTCCTGACTAGACTTCGGCCACGACATCAATCTCAAGGGAGGCGTCGCGAGGCAACCGCGCCACTTGCACTGTGGCTCGGGCCGGCGGCTGGGCGGGGAAGAATTCGCCGTAAACCTCGTTCATGGCGGCAAACTCCCCAAGGTCGCGGAGATAGACTGTCGTCTTCACCACCCGGTCGAGCCCCGACCCCGCTGCCTCAAGGATGGCGGCGAGGTTCTGGAGCACCTGGCGAGTTTGTGCGCCGATGTCGCCTTGGACCAGTTGGCCGGTCGCCGGGTCGAGTGGGATCTGCCCGGAAACGAAGAGGAGATTTCCGGCGCGAATCGCTTGCGAATACGGACCGATAGCCGCGGGCGCCGCGGCGGTGGAGATCACGCTCTTGCTCACCTCATTTCCTCCTCACTGTTGATGTTAAAGTGGGGTATGCGCCGCGCGCGTCCTGGGGATGCAACCTGTCCGCTGTAATGTGACCAGTCCAGCGCCGAGAAATGAGTATATGGCCGATAGCTTGTGCGATCGAAAGGAATGCTGGGCCAACCTCTTCAGCGGTGCATCCGGCGCTCGACCTCACGAACGCCCTCAACCTTCCGCAGCGCCGAAACGATCTTCTCCAGGTGCTCGATGTCCACGATATCCAGGGTGACGTCGATGTAGGCTTTACCCTCCCCCGTATGGGTCTCCAGCGTTTGGATGTTGGAATGTCCGCCGCTGATGGCCGAGGTCACATCGGCGAGCAAGCCCTGGCGGTCCTCGGTGAAGAGCATCAGGGTTACCGGGTAGAGGCTGTACTTCGGGCCCGCCCACTCCACCTCGATGCGCCGATCCGCATCGTACATCAGGTTCTGAACGTTGGGGCAGCTCTTGGAATGGACCGAGATGCCCTTGCCGCGCGTGATGTAGCCTGTAATCTCGTCACCCCGAATGGGATTGCAGCATTTGGCTAAGTACACCATCAGGTCGTCGTGGCCGTGGACCTGGATGGCGAGGTCGCGCCCCAAACCGAGCGGGCGCCGCGCGCCGCCGGCGGGGCGCGAGGGCTGCTCGGGCTCGGCCGGGACCGCGGGGGTGAGCTTGGCGAGCACCTGCCGGGCCGCGAACTTGCCATAGCCCACGCCGGCGTACAGATCGTCCACTTGCGTGCATCCGTACTCCCGCGAGACGCGCAGAAATTCCTCGTCCGAGATCCTCTTAAGCGTTACATCGTACTTGCGCGCCTCCTTCTCGAGCAGCCGCTTGCCGATTTCGGTAGCCTGTTTGCGCTGCGTGACGTTGATCCAATGTTTGATCTTGTTGCGCGCCTTCGAGGTCTTGACGAGCGTGAGCCAGTCGCGGCTGGGCGAATGGCTGGCCTGCGTGACGATCTCGACGACGTCGCCGTTCCGCAGCCGGGATTTGAGGGGCACGATGCGACCATTCACCTTCGCGCCTACACAGTGGTGCCCAACCTCGGTATGAATGGCATAGGCGAAGTCAATTGGCGTGGCCTCACGGGGTAAGACAATAACTTTCCCTTTGGGCGTGAAGGTGTAAACCTCTTCGGGATAGAGGTCGATCTTGAGCGTGGAAAGGAACTCGCCGGAATCGCGCATCTCCTGTTGCCATTCGACGAGGTGCCGGAGCCAGGCGAAGCGTTCGGCGTCCTGTTGGGCGGGCGGCCGCCCGTCCTTGTAGGTCCAGTGGGCCGCGATGCCTTCCTCCGCCACGCGGTGCATCTCCTCGGTGCGGATCTGCACCTCGAAGGGCTGACCATGGGGCCCAATGACGGAGGTATGCAGGGACTGGTAGAGGTTCGGGCGCGGGATGGCGATGAAGTCCTTGATGCGGCCCGGGACGGGGCGCCAGGTGTTGTGGATGACCCCGAGCGCCGCGTAGCAGTTCCGCACGCTGTCGGTGATGATCCGCACTGCCAGCAGGTCATAGACCTGCTCGATATTGATGCGCTGCCGCTTGAGCTTCTGCCAGACGCTGAAGTTCCGCTTGATGCGGCCTTCGACCCGCGCCGGGATGCCGTACTCGCGCATCTTGGCCTCGACCAGCCGGCGGACTTCATGAAGGAATTCCTCGCCCACCTTGCGGCGACTCTCGACGGCGCGCCTGACTTCTTCGTACGCCTCGGGCTCGAGATAGCGAAACGCCAAGTCCTCCAGCTCGCCACGCAGCTTGCCCATGCCCAGCCGGTGGGCGATGGGCGCATAGATATCGAGCGTCTCCGCCGCGATCCGCTCGCGCTTCTCCGGGGGCAGATGGCCGAGCGTCCGCATGTTGTGGAGCCGGTCGGCGAGCTTCACCAGCACCACGCGGATGTCGTCGACCATGGCGAGGATCATCTTGCGGAGGTTCTCCGCTTGGCGCTCCTCCGGTTTCAGTGCCTCGAGGCGGCTGATCTTGGTGACCCCCTCGACGATGCGGGCGACCTCGGGGCCAAAAGCTTCCTGCACGCGCTCGATCGTCGTCGACGTGTCCTCAACCACGTCGTGGAGGAGACCCGCGGCCAGGCACACGCCGTCCAGCTTCAGGTCGGCCAGGGTATTGACGACCTCGAGGGGGTGATAGACAAAGGGCTCACCCGAAAGTCGCTTCTGCATCCCGTGCTGCGCGGCGCTGAACTCGTAGGCGTTGCGCAGCAGCTCAACATCCTCCGCGGGCCGGTAAGCCTGGACCTTCTGGACGAGTTGTTCAAAATCCACCATGGCCCTGAGCTCATTCTAACAGGCTGCTGAAAAAGGTGTAACGGCGGCTTTACGCCGCCAAGGCTCGTTCAAAAGGGGGGAGCGGCGGCTTCATACCGCCAAGCTCGCCTCCTGGGGGCAAATTCTAGCGCAGTTGAAGATGCGGCTCCACCTCGAGCGCCAAGTGACCTGCGCCCCGCCAGGCGTCGCGGCGGCTCGAAGATGGCACGCGCCGATTTCCTCGGCAGGAAACTTGTGGTAACCTTGCGCCGCTGCGCAATCCGTGCTCTGCGCCAAAGTCTGGAGTGGAGAGCACGGCTGGCCAGAGTGAACCGTCTTGGAGAGGGGAGTGCCTTATGAAAGCGCGTCAAATGTCCGCGGTCTTGCTTGGCATCTTTCTGGCAGGGACGTTGATCTCGTGCCGGAAGCCGTTCCACCAGGAAACGGAGCACTATTACTTTGTCGCGTCCAACATCAACTTGCCTTACTGGCAAGAAGCGCAGGCGGGATTTGAGGACTCCGGGCGCGGTCTAGGTGTAAGGGTGGATTTCACCGGGCCGACAACGTATTCACCCGAGGAACAACTGGCGGCGTTCCGCGAGGCCGTGGCTGCGCACCCGTCGGGGATCGCCGTAGCTCCGACCCGGAGCGAGCTTTTCCGAAAGGACATCGACGACGCCGTGCAGGCCGGCATCCCTGTGATCTGCGTTGACTCCGACGCGCCGGAATCGCGGCGTATTCTGTTTATCGGCACGGACAATGTCCACGCCGGCAACCAGAGCGGCCGCCGTCTGGCGGAGATCCTCAAGGGGAAGGGACAGATCGCCCTGATTACGGTTCCGGGACAATTCAATCAGGAAGAGCGCCGGCAGGGCGTGGATGCCGTCTTTCAGAAGTACCCGGACATCAAGATAGTCAAGACGATCGACGACCGGGGTGATCCCCGCATCGCCAATGATGGAATCTCGGCGATGCTCGAGAAGAAGGAGAAACTCGACGGCATCCTCTGTCTCGAGGCGGCGGGCGGCCCGGGCGCTGCCGAAGCGCTGCACCGGCTCGACATGGATGGGAAGATCCCCATCGTGGCCATGGACAAGAGCCCGGAGACGCTGGATTGGATTTCCCGGGGATCGATTTCCGCCACGGTGGCCCAGAAGTCTTACACCATGGCTTTCTATGCGCTGCGGTTTCTGGACGACCTCCACCACAACGTCGTCCATGAGTTCAAGGACTGGAAGACCGCCCCCGTGACTCCCCTGCCGACCTATGTGGACACAGGTACCGCGGTGATCGACCAGAAGAACCTGGCGGAGTTCCAGGCCGCAACGGCGGAGCGCCGCAACCTGCAGTAATGCCATCTCCCCGCGAAAACAAGAAGCCCTGGCCGCAAGGCCAGGGCTTCGGAAGGCTTCGTGACTTAACACCTGCGCGCAGCGAGCAGAGGACCGGGGGCCGATGCACGGCTAGCTGGTGGCCGAGGTCTTAGCTGCGCCCTGCTTCTTGATGTTCAGCGCCTTATCGACCCACTCTTCAGCCATTTTGAGGTCCGCATCCCGCGCCGAGGCTTCCGCCTCGTAGTCGGCTTTTTCCCGGTACATGAGGTTCAAGTAGGCCATGGCGTCGGCATCGTTCGGTTTCATATCGATGGCCTTCTGCAACGCCTGAATCCCCTCATCGACCAGCGCGCCATTGTCCTGCTCCAGCTTGACGCGGGCCTTCTCGGGCAGCGGAGGAAGGACGTCGGGCTGCTTGGGGTCCTTCGGCATCGTTAGGTTCATGTCTCTGCGAACCTGCATGCGTCGCGGATAGGCAATAGCCCAGTCGATCACCCCGATCCAGTAGTAGGGCTCGGGATCATTCGGATCGACCTGCAAGCGGCGGCGCTGGTACTCCTTGGCCCTATCGAAGTTCTTCATGTTGTAATAGATCTGCGCAATGCTGGCGATGGCGGTGGAGTTCTTGGGGTCCATCTTCAAGACGTCTTCATACGTCCCGATCGCCTGCTTACCGATCTTGACGTTGTCCGGGGATTCCGCGCCGGGAATATATTGCTGGTGGTAAGCGGCGGCCAGGTACAAGCGGGCATTGAGCAGCGTGGGATCCAGGTCCACGGCCGTCTTGAAGTGGACGATCGCCTCCTGAAACTGGGCGTTGCGAAAGGCCCCGACCCCTTTATTCAACTGATCTCGCGCCCTCAGCCGATTGCAGGCGTTGACGGCCACGAGCAATATTAGTACCCCGCAGAGCACAACAAGCTTGTGGGGTTTCATTGGTGTTCCTCCCTCGACCCTGTAATCCAGACCCTTGCTACTGCAGCTCTTGGGTGATCAACCCGATCTTGTCGATTCCCGCCCCTTTGGCGATGTCGATGATCTGTGCGACCTCGGCGAACGGCAGCGAGGGATCACCCTTGACAAACATCACCCGTTCGTTGCGGGTCTTGAAGATATCCTCGAGCCGCGGCCCGAGGGTGCGGATGTCGACGGAATCCTGGTTGATCTTGACGCGCCGCTCGGCGTCGATGGACACGACGATCGTCCGGTTCATCTGCTCTTCAGGCGGGGGATTCAGGTCCTTGTTGGGCTGCGGAACCAGCGCGTCCAGCCCCTTGGGTGTCAAAGGCGTGATCACCATGAAGATGATGATCAGCACGAGCAGAACGTCAATGAGCGGGGTAATGTTGATGTCCGAGAGGACACCCTTCTTGCCCCCAACAGCCATAGCCATACTGCTACCCTCCTCCGGGAATCAGCAATCGAGCCGGTCAGTCCTCAGGGGCTGACCGTTTCCGGCGCGCCCGCGGTGCCCGGCACGCTGGGTGCCCTTCGCTCGAGTTTCTCGGTGAGCAGGCCCAGCGAATCCACGCCGGCCGCCCGCACGTTATTCACGACCGCTACGACGTCGCCGTATTTGGCCCGAGCGTCGCTCTTCACGAACACCGTCTTATCGAGCTTGCTCGCGATGCGGTCCTTGACCTTGGCCGTGATCTCGTCGAGCCTCACCCTGTCCGACCCGAGGTAGACCTTCCCATCCCGCGTAACGGCCAGCAGGACCGCGTCTTCCTTGTCGGCGTCCTGCATCGGCCGCGGGTTTTCCGCCTTCGCCATGTCAACGCTGAACCCTCTTTGGAGCATGGGTGTGATGACCATGAAGATGATCAGCAACACGAGCATGACATCCGCCATGGGCGTGACGTTGATATCGGAGACCGGGCCCGCCATTGTGCGTTTGAGGGCCATTATTTCTTCCCCCTTGAGGACCGTTTGAGGAAGTAATCGATCAACTCCGAAGAGGAGTTGTCCATCTCCACATCAAAGGCCTCGATTCTGCCGCTGAAGTAGTTGAACGCCCACACCGCCGGCACGGCCACGAACAGACCGATGGCGGTGGTGACGAGGGCTTCCGCGATACCGCCGGCGACGGCGGCCAGACCGGTGGACTTGGCGGTGGAAATGCCGTGGAAGGCGTTGATGATTCCCAGCACCGTGCCGAACAGTCCCACGAAGGGGGCCGTCGAGCCGATGGTGGCGAGGCTCGAAACGCCGCGCTTCAGCTCGGCATGGACGATCGCGCTGGCTCGCTCGAGCGCGCGCTTGGAGGCCTCGATGGTCTCCCCGGAAATCTCCGCCGAGGCCTGGTGGGCCTGGAATTCCTGCAGGCCGGCCGTGACTACCTTCGCCAAGTGACTGCGCTTGTTCTGTTCGGCGATGGCGATGGCCTCGTCAATCTTGCCGTCTTTCAGCGCCCCGGCTACGGCGGGAGCGAACAGACGGGACTGCCTCCGGGCGGCCCGAAAGGCGATCCAGCGATCAATCATTACGCCAATGGACCACGCCGACATGACAAACATCAGGATCACGACCGCCCGGGCAGGCCAGCCCATTCTCTGCCACATGCTGATCGGGTCCCAACCGGCGGCTTCTTCCTGCAACAGCCACAGACTCAAAGTAACTAGTTTTGCCCCTAGCATAGTGTTGTGTTTCCTCCTCGAAGATTTTCAAAACCTGTTGCCTTACTCCGCTAACGTGAAATTGACGTCAATCTCGGTGACGACCTCCACCGGCTCGCCATTGAGCAGCGTCGGCTGATAGCGCCAGCGCTGCACCGCCTCGAGCGCGGACTTCACCAACAGCGGGTGTCCGCTGACCACCCTCAGATCCTGGATCGTCCCGTCACGGATGATGATCGCCTCCAGGCGCACGGTGCCCTGAATGCGCGCCATCTTGGCCAGCGGCGGGTACTCCGGCGTGGGCCGGAAAATCAGCTTGGCCGCTTCCACCTGGCCGCCCACCCGAATCCGCTTGACTGCCACCGCCTTGGGAGGAGGCGGGGGTGGCGCCGCCGCGCCCGAAATGATGCTACCCAGGACGCCGCCGGGGGTGCCGCCCGGTATCCCGCCAGGCACACCACCCACGACCCCCATGGCCGATTGGGGGATCTCCTCGTCTTTGACGTGCGCAATGGTCTTGGGGATCACCGTGGGAGCGCGCATGATGTCTTCCGCCGTGACGCGCCGGATCGCTCTGACCGGCGGCGCGGCGGCCGGCGGCGGTGGGGGAGGCGGCGGAGGCGGAGGCGCCACAACGAACGTCATCAATTCGTGCTTGGGAAGCGCCTCGGTGTAAATCAGCGGGATCAGAATCGTGACCCCCACGAGCAGCGCTTCAATGAGGTAGGCGATGGGGATCGTGGCGCGCTTCCAGTTGTCCGTCTTGGCCGCGGAATAGATAAGATAAAGCAGGAATCCGAAAACGTTCAGCAGCAGCGTCACGATCATCCACGGGACGCTGCTGAGACCCAAATGACGGGAGTCGGCGTAGACGTAACACAGGAAGAGCGCCATAAAAAATAGTGGTATGGCCCCGAAAATGATCGACTGGGTGATGAGCACCTTGGTTTCGGGGGGGACAAAGAGCACCGGTAAGCCAAAAAACATGGCCAGGAAGCCCACGACTCCCGCGGCGAAGATGATCGTCCAATGAATTCCGTTCAGCACAGGTGCGTTGGACGGTGAGGAATCCAGCAAACTCTCGTCAAACATGGGTCCAACCTCCTAAATCAACCGTTCGGGCTGGGGGATTCCGGCCTTGGCGACTAGCGCCGCACGGCGGCCGGTTCGCGCTCAAGAGCCCGCGGCCTCACTCCGCCCCGGTTCTTCCCCACCCGCTGATAGAAGAACACCAGGATCGGACTAGCAATTGCGATCGAGGAGTAGGTGCCTATAATAACCCCGATCACCAGGGTTAGCGCAAACCCGTGGATGACTTCCCCTCCGAACAAATACAGAGAAAGAACGGCGAGGAAAGTCAAGCCGGAAGTAAGAATCGTTCGGCTCAGCGTCTGGTTGATGCTCCGGTTCACCAGATCGTAAAAGCTCTCCCGCTTGTTCAGATGAACGTTTTCACGAATGCGGTCGAAGACCACAATGGTGTCATTCATCGAATAGCCCACCAGCGTCAAAAGAGCCGCAATGACGGTGAGCGAAATCTCTTTATTCAACAGGGAAAAGATTCCAAGCGTTATGAGAACATCATGAAAGGTGGCGATCACCGCCGCCACGCCATAGATTAGCTCAAACCGAAACCAAATGTAAACAAGCATCGCGCCCAGCCCCGCCAGGGTCACATAGACGGCCTGACGGCGCAGGTCGCCTCCCACCTTGGGCCCGACGATCTCCGTGTTGCGCACCGCATAGCTCGATAGGTAGAAGTCCTTGCCCAAAGCCTCCAAGACCGCCGGTGTGACCCCGGGGACCGCCTTCAAATCGCCGAGGTTGCCAATCAGGCCGCTTTGCGGCGCAGCATTGCGGAAATTCACCAGGGCGTCGGCGAGCTCTCGGTACGTCCGCATGGCCTCGTCGGAGCCCTTCCAAGCCACGTGCAGCGGATCGGCCACGATCAAATGCTCCGCGACGGTCTGCGGACTGGCGTTATTGAAATCCACCTTGCCTTCCGGGCCGGTGCCATAAAGTCCCGTCAGCGCCGTGACGATATCCCGCTTCCCGGCATCCAGGGCGTTGGTGGACGTGGTCGTTTGCACATCCAGCCCGATGATGACCTCGTGCTCGCTCGCGGGACCGAAACCCTGAATCGTAGCCCCACCCAGATTCTCTTTCTTGAGCTGGCTGCGGATGGCGTCCAAGTTGGGCTGCTGCGCGAACTTCGCGTAGACGAGAGTCCCCCCCCGGAAGTCGATCCCGTAGGTCAGGCCGCGCTTGATGGCGATGGAAGCCATTCCCGCGACCAGGAGGATCAGCGTCAGGCTGATGAAGTACCACTTCTTCCCCATCCAGTCAATGTGCGGTTCGTGGAAAAACTCCATAGTCCGGCCTGGTCCTTCTCCGATGCAATGGACACCGGAAACTGCCCGAAGGTTCCCTTATTTCTAAATGCTCAGCGCCTCGCCTTTCTCCCGACGGGAGAGCACGTAGTCGAAAATCACTCGCGACACAAAGACCGAGGTAAAGAGGTTCGCCAGCAAGCCAATCGTCAACGTCACCGCGAAACCGCGAATCGGTCCGGTTCCGAAGGTGAATAGGATCAACGCGGAAACGACGGTCGTGACGTGGGTGTCAATAATCGTAAGGAAAGCGTGGTCAAACCCCCCCGCCACTGCCGCTCCGACAGTCTTTCCCAAGCGTAATTCCTCGCGGATGCGCTCAAAGATTAGCACGTTGGAGTCCACACCCATGCCCACCGTCAGTATCACTCCCGCGATTCCGGGCAGGGTCAGCACGGCGCCGAAATACGCCAGCGCCGCAAGCAGGATGAGCAGGTTCAGAAAGAGGGCCAGGTTCGCATTGATGCCGGAGCCGTGGTAATAGAAGAGCATAAATGCCATCACGGCAAGCAAGCCCACAATCGAAGCGATGACACCGTGGCGGATGGAGTCAGCGCCGAGTGATGGCCCTACGGTCATTTCCTGCAGATACTTGATTGAGGCAGGCAGGGCGCCGGAACGCAGCACCAGCGCCAAGTCTGACGCCTGCTGGGGCGTGAAAGAACCCGTGATCCGGCCGTTGTCGGAAATCTGGCTCTGGATGACGGGCGCGGAGACGACGCGGTTGTCCAGGATGATGGCCAGTTGCTTGCCGATGTTCGCGGCGGTCACGCGCGCGAACCGTGCCGCGCCGTCGCGGGTAAGAGAGAAATTGACGCTCGGGCGTCCATTCTCATCGGGGCGCGGCTGGGCATCGCGCAGGTCGCGTCCCGTGACGGCAGCGATGCGGTCTACGACGTACCACGCTTCCGTGGCGGCGCCCTCACTCGCGGACTCTCGCCGTCCAGGCAATAGCTCCGTATCCGGCGGAAGGATGCCACCGTGCGAGGCGAGCGCCGCTTCGCGCGTGGGGAACGGGCCATCGCGGACAATCTTGAGCGTCAGCATGGCCGTGGACTGGATGATGTCCTTCACCCGCGTGGGATCGTCCACGCCGGGCAGTTGCACGACCAGCTCGTAATCGCCCTGCCCGTAGTCGGCGATCGTCGGCTCCGTGACGCCCAGTTGATCGATGCGGTTGCGAATGGTGTTCTTGGACTGCTCCAACGCCTGATTGCGGATGTTGGCCGCCGCACTCGTCTTGAGCGACAGTTCCCGCGCGTTGGGGTCGCCGGCCCGGCGCGTCAGGTCCCAATCCTGAAACTGCTCGCTCACCAGCGTCTGGAGGTCCCCCGTTTTTTCCTGGGGAATATTGGTCAGGAGAAGATACGTCCGGCCGTTCTCGGTCTTCTTCTCAACCGTGGCGGGGATGCCGCGCGAACGCAGCTCGTCCTGAACCCGTTCCTGAGCGAGGTCGACTGTGACGTTGACGGCATCGTCGACCTGGACCTGCAGCACCAAGTGCGTGCCGCCCTTGAGGTCCAGCCCCATCCGAATGCGGCTACGGACGTTCTCTTTCATTCGCTGCCAGGTAGTGGGGAATCCGATGGTTTCCTGCTCGTTCCGGGGATAGCAGATGATGCCCAAGATGCAGGCCACAATGGCCACAGCGATCAGAATGACTCGGGTTCGTATCTTCTTTTCCATACCCCCTCGATACTCGGGGAGCGGCCCTTGGCTCTATTTCTTGCCTTTGCCGGCCCCCTCGGCCTGCGCCGCTTCGCTCCCGGTCGGTTGAAGTCCGGTGATCGCCGAGCGCGCCACGTCGATTCTCACCTGCTGCGCCACCTGCAACTGCACGACGCTGGCGTCGCGAAATCCCACGATCGTCCCGTAAACCCCCCCGCTCGTGATCACCCGGTCCCCGGTCTTGAGGTTGCCGAGCATCTCCTGAACCTTCTTGCGCTGCCGCTGCTGGGGCAGAATCAGGAGGAAGTAGAAGATCCCAAAGATCAAGATAAAGGGGAGAAACTGAACGAACGCTCCGCCCGTGCCCGGGTCGGCCGCTAAGACAAAAGGATGGACTGGCAGGCGAGCCATCAAGGTCTTACAACTTTATCGGCGTCAGATTGGTAAACCCCGCCCGAACTGAGCAGGATCAGCAGGGTCCGTCCGTTTAGCTTTCCAGGATCGGCTCAGGTATGATCTAGACTGGTTAAGGCCTCGCACGTCCCCTAGACTGCAACTTTCCGAATTCTCCAGAATGAATAGCCTGCCTAATTTTCCGCATGGTGTCAAGGTAAAAGTAGAGATTGTGGTGGGTTGCGAGGATCCCCGCCAGCATCTCCCCCACCCCAAAAAGGTGTCGGAGGTAGCCGCGCGAATAGCGGCGACAAACCGCGCACTCGCAGGCCGGGTCGAGCGGCCGGTCGTCACGGGCGTATTGGGCGTTCTTGATGACCAGCTTTCCTTCCGAAGTGAAAACACAGCCGTTACGGGCGTTGCGCGTCGGCATCACGCAGTCGAACATATCCATGCCTCGGGCGACGCATTCCACCAAGTCCTCTGGCGTCCCGACTCCCATCAGGTAGCGTGGCTGGCCCTCGGGCAACAGCCCTGCGACGAATTCAGTCACGTCGTATGTTTCGGCCTTGGGTTCGCCGACCGAGAGCCCGCCGATCGCGTAGCCGTCGAAACCGATGTTGAGCAACTCCTCGGCGCTCCGGTGACGGAGCGGCAAGTCCGTCCCACCCTGCATGATGCCGAAGACAGCGGGATTGGGGGCTTGGGGTTCGGGGAACTGGGTTCTGGGTTCTGGGGGCCGGGGGCTGGGAGCTGGGTACTGGCTTTCTCCTGGCGCCCGATACCTGACCCCCGGCCCCTGCCCTTCCGGCGGCTCCCGATTCCCGACTTCCGATTCCCGATGCCCACCATCCTGTACTTGGAGGTGGCGCTTGCACCTTTCCGCCCACCGGCCTGTCAGCTTCACGGCGCGCTTGAGCGTTTCCTGGCTCGCCGGATACTCGACGCACTCGTCGAGGGTCATGATGATGTCCGCCCCGAGGGCCAGTTGAATTTCCACCGCGCGCTCGGGCGAGAGGAAATGCGGTGAACCGTCCAGGTGCGACCGGAACCAGACTCCGTCCTCGGTCACGCGCCCCAAACCTTTCAGGCTCATCACCTGGAAGCCGCCACTGTCCGTCAGAATAGGGTGCGGCCAGCCCATGAAGCGGTGCAGCCCGCCCATTTCGTGCACGACTTCGTGTCCAGGCCGAAGATAAAGATGGTAGGTGTTGGCAAGTAGGATCTGGACCCCCAGGGCTTCCAGGGTGTCCTGGGTCATGCCCTTCACGGTGCCGGCTGTGCCCACCGGCATGAAGACGGGCGTCTCCACCACGCCGTGCGCGGTGTGGAGCAATCCCGCCCGGGCGCGTGTGCTCGTATCCTGCGCCACAATCTCGAACCTGAGCGCCATGTGTAATGAAAGCCTAGAGGAAGGTCGAGCAGATGGCAAGGACCGTGTGCATCGAAGATGGCGGTCCGAGCGGTTCCCGATGTGCTGAAGCCCGCGGGCCGAATTCCATGATAGCTTGTTTGGGGGGAAGTTGAGGTTGGCGACAGGCTGCAGGAGCGGAACAGCGACAGATTGTCCGGCTTTTCGAACGCTTTTGCGTCTCGGCTCGTGGAAAGTCGCACGGAGTCATCGGAACCGCATTAGCCGCCGGAACTGCTCGGATATTTGGCGGGGGGGATGCCTACCCCGACCGGATAGACGACGATTTCAATCTTCCCCGCCTCACCTGTCTTTGCCTGGGCGATTTCTCCCTGGCCCAGAGTTTTCAGGTGGGCATCGTCGACCTTGAATTTCTTCACCAGGTAGTCTCGAACCACCATGGCGCGCGCCTGGCTCAGCACCAGATTCGTTTTCGCGTCCCCCTGGACTCCGGTGGAAGCGACCACGACCACCAAGCCAAACTCATTCTGTTCCAGGAATCTGCCTGCCCCATCGAGCGCCTTCTCACCCTTGAGCTTAGCGGTATCCGGCTTGGCGAAAATCTGTTTCCCGTCGTAGGCAAAACTCCTGACAGCAGGGCCCTGGGGCAAACGAGCAATTTCGTTCTGCGTCAAGTCCTTCGTATCCGTGTAGCCGCGCTGTTTGAAAAAGCCGCGCAGAAACCAGTTGTGCTTCAACGCCTCCATGTTCTCCTGGAAGGCGGTGGCGCCGGCTTTGGCCTGGGCGGTCGCGGCGTTGGCCTGGTCGAACAGCTTCCGATCGTTGATGAGCGCGCCGACGGTCCCTTTGCCCTGATCGATCTTCGAGCCGATCGACCGGAAGTTTGCCACGGCGTCGTTGGCATGGCTGACCGTGTCCTGGGTCGTATCCAGAATCTGGTTGGCCTTCTTAATCAGGCCGGAAAAATCCAGGGGCGGCTGGCTCCCGATGGTGTCACCATCCTTGACGCGCGGCGCATCCTGGGATCCGAAGGAGATCGCCACGTACTTGTCACCCAAGAGCCCCTCGGTTTGGATCGAGCTAACGGAATCCGTTTTGATAATATCGTCTGTAGATTTGTCCAATTCCATAATCACGATCACCTTCCCGTTGGAAGTTGTGGGCAACTGGATCTGGTCGACCATGCCTTTGTGAATACCTCCGACGCGGACCTCGGCGCCGTTCTTGAGACCCGCGACGTTGTCGAACTCCGACTTCAGGTTGTAGGTGGAACTGAAAAGGAACTGCTTCTTGCCGATCAGAAAGACACCCACCGCCAGAATGGTCAACGTCCCGACAATGAAAGCTCCCAACCGCACGTTTCTCCACATAGGCCACCCCCTAAGACCCTTGCCTCAGGAACCGCGAAACGAACTCATCCTGGCTGCTTTCCAGGTCCTCAAAGGCCCCCTCGATCAAAACGTTCCCTTCGTGGACCAGAGCCAAACGGTCGGAAATCGTTTTCGCGCCGTGCAGGTCATGGGTTACCACGATCGAAGCCGCCCTCCGCTGCTCCTGCATCCGCAGAATCAACTCCTCGATTTCTCCCGCCGTGATGGGATCCAGTCCCGTCGTGGGCTCGTCGAAGAGCAGGATGTTGGGATCCAGGGCTAAGGCCCGCGCCAGTCCCACGCGCTTTTGCATTCCTCCGGAAATCTGCGAGGGCATTTTGCCCTGGTGCTCCTCCATGCCGACCTGTTTCAGCAGCTCCCGCACGCGGTCTCTTCGCTCGGCGGCGGACATGGACGTATGCCGTTTGAGTGGAAATGCTACGTTCTCTCCCACGGTCAAGGAGTCGTAGAGTGCCGCCTGCTGGAACAGAAACCCGATCTTCTTTCTGATCCCGTTCAACTGGTCCAGCGAGAGGCCGGCGATGTCTCGCCCCTGGATTGCTATGGACCCCGCGTCCGGTTTCAGCAAACCCACGATCAACTTGAGCAGGACACTTTTCCCCGTGCCGCTGCGCCCCAAAACCGACAGCGTCTCTCCGTACTCAACCCGGAGATTGACACCGTTCAGGACCCTCTGCGGGCCGAAAGACTTTCGCAGGCCTTCGACGACGATTGCTGGCGCATGGCCTTCCATCGTCTCTCCTAGGGAAAGAACACAAGGATCAGCCGGACCAACAGGACGTCCGCCAGGACGATCCCGAGGCTGGACAGCACGACCGAGCTTGTGGCCGCTCGTCCGACCCCTTCGGTCCCTCCCCGCGTCCGCATTCCCTGAAAGCAGGCGATCAGCCCGACGATCAGCCCGAAGACCGCCGTCTTCAGCGTGGGCGGAAGAAAATCGTTGAACGTCAACGTCTTGGTTCCGGCCTCCAGGAACAGTTGCAGCGAGGTTGGCTCGGTAAGCGTGTTGGTGAGCCAGCCCATGAGGATGCCGCAAGCATCGGCCGCCAAGGTCAGCAGGGGAAGCATCAGGATGCAGGCCTGGACGCGCGTGGCGACCAGATATTTGTAAGGGTTGACGGCGGACGCCTCGATGGCGTCGATCTGCTCCGTGACCCTCATCGAGCCCAGTTCGGCTCCAATCCCCGCTCCCACGCGGCCCGCCACAATCAGGCCGGTAACTATCGGACCGCTTTCTTCGACCAGGGAGTGAACGATGACCGCCGGGAGCAGGGACTGCGCTCCGAATCGGCTGAAGCTGGCATAAGTTTGCAGCGACAAGACCACGCCCGTCGCCGCCCCGGCCAGCGCCACCAGGGGCAGCGATTTCGATCCCACTTCGTCAAGCTGGCGGACCAATTCTCGGCCTTCGTAGGGCGGAGAAATGGCGGCCTTCGCCAGTCGCGCGCAGAAGTTCCCCAGCTCACCAAACCACTCGAAGAGCGAAAGGGCTTTGGGAGCTTCAAAATCTGCCAGGCGTGAATTCAGCTTCGCTAAAGCACTTTGCATTCCGGCTCCTCAATCCTGTAAGGGAGGGCTTCGCCCTCCCGCTACCGAACGCTGTAAGCGCCGCTCGGCGCCTGCCCTGACGCAGGAGGGGAGCGGCGGATTTGCTCACGGCGCGGCCGCCTCCACGCGTTTGGCCCGAACCACCAGGCGTTCCGGCGCCGCCCCGATGTATGAAAACGGATAACAGGTGACGAGCGTCAGTACGCCTCGGCGAGTCGGTTGGAGCGCTCCGATATCATCCGGCGCGACCACGCGCCTCCAGACGACCTCATAGTGGTCTGTGCCCTCGGGTGAAATGAGATCGATCACATCGCCCACGCGGACGTTGCGAAGCGGCCGGAAGAAGGTGTCGCGGTGGCCCGCAATCACCATATTGCCGCCCCCTCCAGGCAACCCACTGCCCGTCAGATGGCCGGCTCCCAGTTTCAGAGTGTTTCCGTCGGTCCCCTCCAGAACCATCACTGACAGTCCGATGCGAGGATTCTCCAAACTACCCACGACGGAGCCAGGAGCCGGCGCCCAACTGGAATGTGACCACGAGCCCGCGAGAAATTGCGCCCGCAGATGTTTGAGAACCTCGCGAGCGCGCGCCTGGCCGGCCGCCGCTTCCACCATCACCATTCCACAATAGGCCAGCGCCATGACCCCGAGGCTGAGGCACAGCAGCTTGATACCCCCGAGCAGGCGCGCCACGCGCCGGTGCGGAAAACCCAATGATCGCCCCGAACTCCACGACGATTCCTCCCAAGAGCCTGCTGCATGCGATCCAAAAAGGAAGCGTGCCATCCGAGCCTCCCGGAGTTTTTGGAAGAGGGGTAGGGGCGCAGCATGCTGCGCCCCTACTGCAGCTCCCCCCGATGGAATTCATCGGGGTGAGGCGGCGATTCGACCCAACAGGTTAGCAGTAACGCTTCGACAAGCGGTGGGCAGCAGCCCCGGCGCCGAGCGAGGTCAATCCCAACAGCGCGATGAGGGGCAGAGGACTGGCCGTTTTGGGCATCTCGCCACCAGCAGTGGCTCCCTGTTCCGAGGATTGCGGAGACCCAGGCTGGGTGCTCGGACTGTATGGTTGCGCTGACGGCTCCGACTGCGCAGAGCTCTGTCCGCCCCCCGTGTCGGACTGCGGTGGCGCCGTTTGCCACGCCGCGGCGAGTACCCCTAAGGCCAGCGACACCAGGACGGCCAAGAACACCGAGAGTTTCTTATGCCTCATGTTTCTGGTTCCTCCATTCTGCCGAAATTGATGCGTGCGAAGCCCTTTGCCCTTCACCGCATCAGCCATTCGTTGTGCATGAGATCGGCCAAAGTGTCCGACCTTCGCATAAGTCGTTAGGATTGAGCGACAATGGAGGACCAAGAAGTCCGGGCGGGCGCAAAATGTCACCAGGCGCCTGTAGATTTTGCCGTTCGGCTAGGGCCGTATGCGCTCGTTGATCGAGCGGGAAAACCGTGCATGCTGCGGGGAAAGGAAGGCGACATCGCGGCGCACGCGCCGCCTTGCCGAGCACGCAGTCTCGCTGCAGAGACGCAGAGGCGCAGAGATGCTACATCAGCACCGCAAGCCCCACCTTGCCCAGCACCCACACCAGCCACGCCCCGAGATAGACCAGCGAAACGGAGAGCGGCTTGACCTGCCGCCGCGTGACCTCTGCGTAGCCGATGCCGAGCAGAGCAAGAATCCAGAAACTAAACAGGTCCATCGATCCGGCGAAGGCCAGGAGGGGCTTCGAGGTCTCAACGGGGTTGAGAAAGTAGCCCGGGTTAGTGGGTGCCGCGTTGTTGGGGTTGAAGGTTTCAGGATCACCGAAGAGGATCACGGCGACGGACATCAACCCGCTGATCACACCCGGGAGGGTCGCGTAGGCGGCGACCGAAAGCGAGGTCTTGAAGTCGATCTTGGCGGCAAAAATGCCGTTCACGATGACCAGCCCTAGCGCTGCCACGATCACCAGGAAAATCACCGGCCCCACCAAGGCGACAACCTGGGCAAAAACGGCGCCGACGGTCGCTCCTTGATGAATCGCCTGCTGCATCTGATCGGCGGTCATGCTGGAGGCTCGCCCGCTCTGCTCTATGGCGTGACGAACTATTCGCTCCATGCCGATCTTTGCCAGCATGGTCTCGGTCACGGCCAGCGCGCCCACCACGCCGACGATGAGGGGATAGATGAATTCCGGTTTGCGCGCGATGTCCTGAAACGCCGAACCGGGCGAGATGTAGACGTTGAGCCATCTCCACCAGAACGAATGGGTAGGTCCTGGAGGGTCCACGCTGGCTTTAACCATGTGGGTACTCATGGGAGGGCTCCTCGATGAACTTGTTGCCCCATTATGCCGCAAACTTGAGGCGGGGACGCCAGTTTCAGAGGTTCGTTCGTGCCACCGGCCTCAGGAGCGCGCCGTGAACTGGTTCCAGGTTTGACAGCGTAGAGAAGGCCGTGCTGCCGCGCCAGGTACAGTTCCGGGGAGCACGAGGTCGCCACGAGAGGTGAGGATGACGCCCTATTCTTTCTCGAACCTGACACCGTACACGGTTCCCCTGGGGCTCGGCTGCGCCCGCACGATGCGCCCGCGAGTTTCGACGGGAGTAGGCTCGTCGGGGGAGGGAAGAGTCAAGAACACCACGTCACCGACCCGATACTGCCGTTTACCCAGGAAGCACACCCCGCCCCTCGACACATCCAGGGTCTGCGCCCGCTCAACTTCGTCGTGGGTGTCTCGGACACGCAATAACATGCTCAACTTCAAACGCTTGTGCTTCCGTCGCTCTTCGCCTCGCTCGGCTGGGGGAGGAGCCTGCGCAGCTACCCCGGGCGCCGGAGGGTGCTCGCGCGGCCGCCAGCGAGTCGTTTCACCGCAGCGCTCGCAGTGGC
>JAIQGH010000174.1:0-4939 GCA_020072655.1 Terriglobia bacterium
TGGGGCCTGAGCCGGGCATCGGCAGCTTGCTCCGCGAGAAGTTCGGCCTCCAGTTCGGTGCCGAGCCGGGTCAAGGCGGCTTCGTCCGGCCCGAAGACCATGCTGACAATCCCCATGGCCGGCGCTCGCCAGTCTGCCTTGGAATTCAACTCGCCTTCCTGTTTCAGGCAGTCGATCACAGGTTGCCAGTAGGGAGCCATGACGAGCAGGGGTTTACGTCCCCCCACTGTCTGGGCGAGCGCTGACATGTTCATCATCTCCCACACCAGCGCGAGCTCTGCCAGCGTCCCCGTCCCGCCCGGAAGGACAACGTAAGCGTCGCCCCGCTCGATCAAGGTGGTGAGGCGCTCGAGAAACGAGCCCGCCCGGACCTCCTCAACGATAAACCAATTGGCCGCCGCTGGCCAGACCGCGCAGGTCACGCCGATCGTGTGGCCGCCGGCTTCTCGCGCGCCACGCGCCGAAGCTTCCATCAGGCCACTGTAACCGCCGTTGCAGACGGTAAAGCCGCCTTCCGCCAGAAGGCGGCCAAGACGGCGCGCGTCTTCATACGCGGCGCTTCCCTCCGCTGGCAACGAACTGCCAAAGATCGTGACGACCTTCATGCTCCAACCCTTCTGGCACTCTTCGTGCCAGTTCCTTCATGGCCGAACACGAGCAGCGCACCTTTCTATTTCTTCCCCCGCCGGCCTGCGAAGTGACGGTAGATCACGAGCGCGATCCGGTCTACGACCGCCTCGCCCTGGTCCGGCTTTGTTGGATGGTTATTTCCGATGATCGCGAACGCCAGCCGCTCGCCGGAAGGCAGATCCATGTAACCCGAAAGTGCATTGACGTGTTCCATTGAGCCGGTCTTGGCATGGATACGCCCACCGGTCGGCGGGCCTCGGAAGCGGTCGGCCAGCGTGCCGTCTTTGCCCGAGACGGGCAGCGAATCGAGGAACGCCTGAAATCGTGGCGACGCAGCCATGTATTCGAGCAGCTTGGTGATGGCGCGCGGCGCGACGAGGTCCTGACGCGAAAGGCCCGAGCCGTCCACAGGCTTTACGGCCGTGGCTTCAATTCCCACTTGTGCGGCGAATTCCTGCAGAACCTCGAGCCCAGCAGTCAGGCTGCCGTTTCCCTTGACCTCATGGCCGAGCGTGCGGAGGAGCATTTCGGCGTGGAGATTGTTGCTGACTTTGTTGATCGCCGCGATGCCTTGCGCGAGTGGCGGGGACAGGTGCTCAGCCAGAGCCACGCGAGGCGGTAGCTTGGGAAGCGGTTCCGGCGCCGTGGCCGCCTCGAGACGGGTAAGGTGGCGGACCGCAACGCGTCCCCCGACGACGATTCCCCGCGCCTCCAGTGCGCGGCGGAACAATTCTCCCATCAACTCCGAAGGATTGGCGATCGAGACCGAGTCTTGGTTCTCGCCCACGTCGAGTGGGATCTCGCCCCAGACATCGAGCTGCATCGAACCCGGCAGGCGCTCGATAAGGATCTGTTTGCGGGCGCCCGCCCCGACGGTTTCCAGGCGATTGTTCACTTGATAGTAGTCGGCGACGGGCTCCAGCCGGACTTCCGCGCGCTCACCCGCCTTCGCCGCCGGCTGCACACGCAACAACAGGGCGTTGTCACGGAAGGCGAGCGCGGTCACCGGCGCGCCGTAGCCCCACTGCATGTCCTCTTCATCCCAGCCGTGACTGTAAGGCTCGAAGAAGAAGTAGCTGTCATCCGCTATGAGATTGCCTTTGACCTCGCGCACTCCGTGTGCGGCGACTTGGTCAGCAAGCTTCTGGAAAATCGCCTCCCCCGGCTCGTCGCTGCTGATGGCCGCACTTTGCGCCAGCGCGTCCTTCTGCGGCAGACCGAGGCCAGGATCACCTCGCCCGACCAACCGCAGGTCTGGAACGCTTCCTTCTGCGTCTGGAGCGGTTTCCGTTTCGACTGTGGTCCGAAAGACAAAATCCGGACCAAGCTTTTCAAGCGCGGCGGCGGTCGTGAAAAGCTTCATGTTCGAGGCGGGCAGGTAAAGGCTCTCCGCGTCGCGCGTGTAGAGGATTTTGCCGTCCCGCACGCGGACGACCTCGATCCCCCAGTGTCCGCGCCGCGCCTCGGCGCCGCGAAGAATCGCTTCGATCTGGCGTTGAAGGGGAATGAAAGAATGGCGGGAAGGTCGCGACTCCGCGGCTCCCCAAGCGTTGCGTGCCTGAAGCGCGCAAAGGAGAAGCAGGCCGAGAACGTGGAGTATCCCGGGTTTCGGCAGGTTTGCGCGCGAGGTACAGATCCGTGGCAAAGGCAATCAGCTCCCAGCCCGCCGTGGCACGCGCCAGCCGCGCCGCATGCCCCCCGATGCAAGTCATCGGGGCCGCGCTACGCCAGCTTGCGCGCGAACTCTTTTGCGAAGTAGGTGAGGATAATGTCGGCGCCTGCCCGCCGGATCGCCGTGAGCGATTCGAGGATAATCCGCTCGCGGTCGATCCAGCCCAGGCGCGCCGCCGCCTCGATCAGCGAGAATTCGCCGCTCACCTGGTAGGCGGCGATGGGGACGTCAAATTCCCGCCGCGCCAGGGCAATCACATCCAGGTAAGGCAGGGCGGGCTTGATCATGATGATGTCCGCCCCCTCCTCGACATCGAGAGCGATTTCGCGGAGCGCCTCGCGCTGGTTGGCCGGGTCCATCTGGTGCGAGCGGCGGTCGCCGAACTGCGGCGCGGAGTCGGCGGCCTCGCGGAACGGACCGTAGAAACCCGAAGCGTACTTCGCCGAGTAGGCGAGGATGGGGATGTGACTGAACCCGCGGGCGTCCAACGCGGCGCGGATGCGTGCCACCCGCCCATCCATCATGTCGGAAGGGGCCACGAAATCTGCGCCGGCCTCCGCTTGCGCCACGGCCGTCTTTGCTAAAAGGTCGAGCGTCGCGTCGTTGTCGATCTCGGTTCCCTTCACCACGCCGCAGTGCCCGTGGCTCGTGTATTCGCACAGACAGAGATCGCAGAGCACAATCAGATTCGGCAGCGCCTTCTTGAGCGCCCGCACAGCGCGCTGCACGATGCCTTCAGGATCGTACGCGTCGGAACCGACCTCATCCTTTTTTTCCGGAATCCCGAAGAGAATGACCGCCGGCACCCCCGCGTCGGACGCCGCCCGGCATTCTTCTACCAGCCGGTCTACCGACCAGCGGAAGTTGCCCGGCATGGATTTGATTTCGTCCCTAACATTCGCGCCGGGGCAGACGAAGAGTGGATACACCAGCGAGTGCGGGCTCAGGCGCGTTTCGCGCACCAGGTTGCGGATGGCTTCTGTTCGCCGAAGGCGCCGTGGGCGATGAATTGGAAAGGGCATGACATTGTCCTTAGTCCTTTGTCGTTGGCCCTTCGTCCGTAGTCATACAGAAGACGCTTACTATTGAGCAACACTCCCCGTTGGCTACGGACTAAGGAGAGATGACAAAGGGCAAATCAGTACAACCGTTCGCGCGGTTTCAGGTTGCCAAAGCTCCCCATGTTAGCGAGAGAGATCGCAATGCGAAACTGGTTCTCCCGCCGCAAGGTGCCAAGGGCGAACCGGATGAACTCAAAATCCAGTGCAAGGCAGCCGAAATTATAGCTGAGCTGGCTCACCGCCTGGTGGGCGATTCTTTGGGCCAAGTTGTAGTTCAGGCCGACCGCGCCGCTGAAGCCCTTGCGGCTGCTATTGCCGTAACTCGCCATCGCCCCCAAGAGGTGGAAGGAGGGAAGAGCGGCCAGCGAGCCCGTCGGCGCAATCGGAGTCGAGAGCGCGGCCGTTCGGTTGATGAAGAAATCCGTAAAGGAAAGGCCAGCGGGGCCGCGCCGCAAGTTCGATGTGATGCCGGCGTTCAACACGCCACCTCCGGCGGGATCCATATCGGCCCGCAGCTCGGTGTCGTAGTGCGAGGAAGGCGCGAGCTTCAGGACGGAGACGATCGGGGAAAGCCGCCGCCCCTGGGCGAAGGCGAATCCGGTGAGCGAGATCGTGGGGTCGAAGACCACTCGCTGGCCGGGCACCAGCGCCCCGCCGAACGTCGGATCGAAATAGTATTTCTGTGAAATCCGCCAGGAGATTAGTTCGCGCGCCTGGGGTTTCTCTCCTTTGGAGGTCTCCTTGCGGGAAAGCAGCGAGTTGGTGAGGGAGTACTCGATTTCGTTGGTCTCCGCAAAAATATCTAGCCTGTCGTAGCGCACCACATCGAGGAGGTTCTCCGCATCGTGGGCGCGAACCAAACGGTAGCGAATATCCGGCTCGATGACGTGCTTGAAGCGACGCCCCCAGTGCGGCCGCGCAAAAACCTTCTCGAAGGAGGGCGGCCGCAGATCCACCGAGAAGTCACCCAAGAGGCGATTCACCCCCTGGTTGGGGGCGTTCAGGCTGGTGCCGTAGTGCGTGGCGTCCAACCCTAGGGTTGGCGTGAGGTGAAATCCCAGGAAGGGCTTGGTGCGTAACGTGATTTCGGGGTGAAAATCCAAGCGTGTGGAGAGCTGTGGAGTGACGAAGCCCGGCTGCGTCCGTCCCACGCCGGCAGCGGAAAAATCGAAGGCGAAATAGAACGACGAGTTTCCGACTTGTCGGTCTATGCCGGAGAAGTCAACACCGGGGGTCTGGCGGATGATGATGGAATTGCCGGGGACAAGCTGCGCGGTGAGGAAGTTCTGATAGCGGGAGGCAAAGAAGTTCAAACTATACGCGTCGAAATTCTTCGTGAGGAATCCGGTTTGATGCACTTCCGAGGTGACTGCCTGCATGAAGTTATCGGTGAACGTCAGGCGATAGGCCAGGGAAGTGATGTAATCCACGTTCAGGACGCCGCGAAAGCCCCCTCCCACGTCTTTCGCCTCACCGATCACCCGCAGGCTCTGGCCCGGCGCCCGGGACTGGCGCTGGGGCCCGCTCCCCTTGTCGTTCACGCCGGAGTATTCCACGAAAAGGTCGCTCGTGGCGC
>JAIQGH010000174.1:4960-10396 GCA_020072655.1 Terriglobia bacterium
GGCGCTGGGGACGGCGTGGAAGCGCCCATAACGCGCCAATCCACGGATGCTATAGTTCGCAAGGCCGAGCAGGAGGTCGGCGCTGGGATTGATCGCCCAGAAAAAGCCTCCCCCCAAGATGAGACCCTTCTGCGAGGAATTGCCGATGTGGGGAAGCAGAAAGCCGGTCTGCCGTGGGCGGCGGGCAATCGAGTTCACGGTGGCGGGGGTAAAAAAGATCGGAACGCGCAGCAGATGGAAGAGAGAATAGTGCGTTACGACCTTCTCCCCCACTTCTATCCGCGCACGCCGCGTGGAAATCGACCAACCCGTCGCTTCGCAGTCGCAGGTCGTGACATGCGCGTGGAAGGCGACATACGTCGTCTCGTTCCGTCGCTCCAGGCGACGGGCGCGCACGTAAAAGGGATTCGGCGTAATCAACATGCGGGGACGGGGCCTGACCTTGGCGTACAACGCTCCCCGACCGTTCGAGAACCAGCCCATGCCCGTTTGCATGTTATAGAAGGCCTCGTCGGCTTCGAGCCGGCTGGTGGAGTCCTTAAACGTGACATTGCCGACGGCCCGAACGTCTCCATTGAATTCGTTGAAACTCGCCTCATCGGCGGTCAGCTTCATGTCCCGATAGGTCACTACGACATGCCCGTGGAGATGATAGACGTTCTGGTCTCGCTCCTGAGAATCGGCGCGGATGTCCGCAGTGGTTTGCCGATCCTGAAAATCCGGGAGGGAAGCGGGCTGCTGGCTGCGCAGCTCTGCGGACGCGCCCGTGAGGAGCACCGCCAGGATGGGCCAAGCTGCCCGTCGGATGCGTGCCTGAAACGAAAGCCGGACGGAAAGGGGGACCATGGGCGCCCAGAAGCAGTTCATTCTACTCGAAACAACTTTGTTCCACCTTACGGTTTTGTTAAGATGCTTCTAGCGGTCGTGAACGCTGCCTGGAGGCTCTTGGCGCGCCCGTGAAGTGCCCCAAGTGTGGGTTCGTCAGTTTTCCCGGTCTTACGCGGTGCAAGAGGTGTGGTTACCCCTTCTCCTCCTCGAGACAGGATGAGTCTCCCCGTGATCCGCGGATGATAAGTCGGTCAGGGTCCTCGTCATCCGAGGATCCGGCCGCAGACGTCGTAGCCTCAGCTTCGCTCGAAGGGGAGAGCCCCGCGGAGCTTGGCGCCCCGCGAGCAGAGCCCGGCGCGATGGAATTGGGCCCGATGGCTGGCGGCCCCGAGCCCCCTGCCTCGGAACCCGCCCGCCCTTGGCAAGAGGAACTCAGCGAACGCGTCGAGAAGTTTCGGCGGCGGAGGGCGCATTTGAAGGGAGACTTCGATCCCGGCCTCAGCCTCGAACTCGAGTTCCCTGGTTCGTCCGGCGACAAAACCGAAGCGTCGCCCGGTTCCACGCCGCCCGAGCCTGTCGGGCAAGATTCCGCGCTGGAGTTGGACCTCGACCGCCCGACCGTTCCGGAGACTCCCGCATCGCTGCTGGACTCCCTGACTCTCGGCCGGTCGGTTGAAGGGATGGAAATCCTCGAACAGACAGAGTCCGGTGTCGAAGAGTCGGCGCCCTCACCTGCCTCGTCACCCGTGGAGATTATTCTCGATTCTGCACCGGTTCGAGACGCCGAGGCCCGAGGAGCTGTCCTCATCGCGCCTCCCCTGGCCCCCATGGGCCGACGGTTCCTGGGAGGGGTCATCGACGCGTTGGTGCTGCTGATTTCGGCGGGAATATTCGCGGTGATCTTCTGGCGCGCCGGGGGACGCCTGACACCCAATCCGCTGAACTTTGCCGTGGCGGCATTCATCGCCGTGGCCATATCCCTGGCCTATTTCGGAGTGTTCACGGCGCTGACCTCCACAACCCCGGGGCTGCTGTGGGTCGGGATCGAAGTGCGAAACTTCCAAGGCCAGCCACCGACTCCTGGGCAGGCTTTGTGGCGCGCCTTCGGGTATCTGGTTTCGGCAAGCGCGCTGCTGCTGGGTTTCGTGTGGGCGCTGGTCGATAGCGAGGGCCTCACTTGGCACGATCGCATGTCCGACACGTACCTGGCCAGCGCAGACAGCGCAGTCGAAAGTCGAGGGTCGAGAGTCGAAAGTTGAGCAGTCGGCGTCTTGCTGCTCCCTTCAAGGCTGCAATTTTCGTTTCTCGACTTTCGACCTTGGACGCCCGGCAGCCAATCCTATGCGCAAGGGCCGCTTCCTAAATCAGAAACTTGGTAAGCGCGTGAGCCGGAGGTTTGACCTCCTGAAGTCTCAGCTCACCACTCAGCGCTCCACCCATGCAGCGAGATCCGCGGAATGGCGCATCCCCAAGAAAGGCGTTTCCCGCGAAGAGAAGCCCCGCACTTGATTCTCTGACATCAGGAGCTATGGAAGGGCCGCTACGTCAGAAAGCGGAGGTTGGTCCTCGCGGGCCCCTTTTTGTGTGAGGGCAGGCGTCGAGTGGCGGCACAAGGGGAAGCGAGCGGCGGATTGAACGAGGGTCAATTCTCGGAGTCGGCGGCAGTGAGCTCGAAAAAGTGGTGGCCCATGATGGCGAGGGTGATGGCCTTGTCGAGATGCTGCCGGTGGCGCTGCAGCGCCTGGGCGAGAAACTTCCAATACTCCTTGCGGTAATTGCTGCGCAGGCCCTGACGCCAGATCGAGCGTCCGACCGCCATCAGATCCGAAAAGGCGAGCGGCGCGCGGGCCGCCGCGCCCAGCTGCGAAAGGAAGGCCGAGGCGCGTTCAAAGTACTCGCGCGGGCTATAGATGGTCTGCATTATTCGCCGATATCCGGCGAGCAGTTCCGCAGCATCCATCTTGGGGACGAAGTTCAGGTCGGCTAGCGTGTTGTTGCCCAGACTCTGCTTGATCAGCCGACCTTCGGCCTTCAGCCGTCGCCACAACTGCGTGTTCGGCAGCGCGGTGAGCAGGCCCACCATCGACAGCGGAATCGCCGCCTCGCGAATAAACTGAATCTGCCGCTGGAACACGTCCGGCGGGTCGTTGTCGAAACCCACGATGAATCCGGCCATCACTTCGATCCCGTGAGCCTGAATCCGGCGAACGCTCTCCAATAAGTCCCCGCGCAGGTTCTGGAACTTGGTGGTTTCCTTCAGGCTCTCGGCGACCGGCGTCTCGATGCCCAGGAAAACACGCGTGAAGTGCGCCTCGCGCATCAGGCGGAGCAGTTCAGGGTCTTCCGCCAGGTTGAGCGACGCTTCGGTGAAGAGCGAGAAAGGAAACTTGCGGTCGCGCATCCATTGCACGATTTGCGGCAGGAGCAGCTTGACGCACTTCTTGTTGCCAATGAAATTGTCGTCCACCAGGAAGACCGGGCCTCGCCAGCCGTACCGGTAGAGCTGATCGAATTCCGCCAGAACCTGCTCCGGCGCTTTCGTGCGCGGGCGGCGACCGTAGATCTCGATAATGTCGCAGAACTCACAAGTGAAGGGGCAGCCACGCGAGAACTGAACGGCCATGGCGCTGTAACGCCGAAGACCCGCGAGACGCAGGTCGGGCAACGGCACGCGCTTCAAATCGGGGAGCTCGCTTCGCGTGTATTGCGGTTTGGCGTCGCCTCGTTCGAGATCGGCGACGAGCTCGGGGATGATCTCTTCCGCTTCACCCTCGACGACGTGGTCCGCTTCGGCGATCGCACGATCCTGGGCACTGGCGATCGGCCCGCCCACCACCGTCCTCCGGCCGCGCCGTTTGGCGCGCGCGATCTGCACCTTCATCGAGGGTCCCTGCACCATCATGCCGCTCAGGAACACCACGTCAGCCCAGTCGAGGTCGGAGTCCCGGAGTGGGCGCACGTTCAGGTCCACCAAGCGTTTCTGCCAACTCGATGGCAGCAACGCCGAGACGGTCAGCAATCCGAGAGGAGGATAAGCGGAGCGTTTCCCCTGAAATGTCAGAGCGTGCTTGAAGCTCCAGAACGTGTCGGGGAACTCCGGATAAACGAGCAAGACTTTCATTACCGACCTCCCGGGGTCCTCTGATCGCACAGCAAAGTCAGCGCCCTGCGCGGCCCGGATTCTCGGGCGAAGCTGCACCACGCGGCGGCCAGAGTCCTACTCGGGCGAAGAAGGAAAGCGAGGCAATCCTGTTCTGGCTCCTCCGATAATATCCCCCTCCTGCCGTGCTCCTGCGAGCTCTGCCCCAAAACCAACTGACCTTGCTATTGGGCTGCGAGTCTAACACGCCCCCGCGCCAACAACCAAGCAATTTCTCCAAAGTGCTGACCGGGGTGGCACGCGAGCGGCAAATCAGCTAGAATCCGCCAACAGATCGCGGTTCAACTACTCTGGAAGATCCGGGAGGTTTCGATGGAGGCGCCGACCTCAGCCGCTCGTGCCAGCGTCCTGCAGCTCATCCTTGTCCCTGCCGTCATCACGCTCGGGGTGTCCGTCTTGCGCCTCGTGGGAGAGCTCCTCGGCTGGCCTCGCCCATGGTTCAACAGAGGTATGGGCGCTTCCATTGTGGGCATTGCCTGGCTGGCGCCAGTCTTCGGCATTTACTTCGCCCTCCGGCTCGCGAAAAGCGATCAGAAGCCCGAGTCGTTCGGAAGGGCGGCTTGGTACGCTATCCTCGGCGTCCTCGTCCTGGTGGTTCTGGCATTTGCCCCGTCACTCGTGGGCATCGAGCACAGTTTCTACGGCCGGCTGCTCTATGGCTGGACGATCTTCGTCGTGGGAGCTCTGGTGGCCTGGCGGGGCTGGCCGGCGCTGTTCAAAACGCTGCTCGTTTACGGCTACGCGGCGCGTGTGCCGGTAGCCATCATCATGTTCTTTGCCCTCCGCGGCAACTGGGGTACGCATTACGACGCTGTCCCGCCCGATTTCCCCGCGATGAGTCTAATGCCGAAATACCTCTGGCTCGGCTTCTTCCCACAGTTGGTTCTTTGGGTCGCCTACACGATTCTCTCCGGAATGCTTCTGGGGACCATTGTGGCCAGCATCGCGCGTCTCGTGAAACTCGAGCGAGAGGCGCCGGTTTAGTCATCGCCGCGCTCTATGATTCCCGACGTCCCTGCCCAGGCGCTTTCGGATCTCAAGATCTTTGCCGCTTACGGCGTGTTTCTGGGGAGCTATCTGGTCTTCGCGCTGGGCAAATTCCCGGGCATGAAGATCGACCGCCCGGCGGCCGGCATCATCGGCGCCGTGTTGATGGTGGCCTTCCGCATCATTCTCCCTCTGGACGCCCTGCGCTTTATCGACTTCAGCACCATCGTGCTGCTCTTCTCGATGATGCTTATTGTTGCCTGCCTGCACCTGGCGGGCTTCTTCGACTGGATCACGCACCTCGTCGTGACGCGGCTGAAGCCGCATCACCTGCTGCCCACGGTCATCTTCACCAGCGGCGTGCTCTCGGCCTTTTTCGTTAACGACATCATTTGCCTCGTCATGGTGCCGTTTGTGCTGACCGCGACGCGGCGCATGGGCGTGAAGCCTTTGCCCTATCT
>JAIQGH010000027.1 GCA_020072655.1 Terriglobia bacterium
TTTGCATGCAGGGTAAGCTGCTGGAGAGGCTGGAGGCGAGTTTGGGGATTCCGCTGCCCGCCTCGACCCAGTGGAAGATCGTCGCGGAAACAGCGGACCTGCTCCGGCCGGCGTTCGAGGAACTGATCCGCCAGGCGGCGCAAGGCGAGGTGTTTTATAACGATGACACCAGCATGAAGATCCTGGCGCTGGCGCGGGCGAGTCCTCAACGTGCGGAGGAGCAAGAAGCGTCGGACTCGAAGGAGCGGACGGGGCTGTTCACCAGCGGGATTGTGTCCACCCGCGAGAGGCGGCGCATCGCGCTGTTCTTCACAGGGCGGAATCACGCGGGGGAGAACTTTGCCCGGGTGCTGGCCGAGCGAACCCAGGGACTGGCTCCGCCGATTCAAATGTCAGATGCCTTGTCGCGCAATGTGCCGAAGCTACAGCAGAAGCTGGAAATTCTTTGGGGAAACTGTAACGCTCATGCACGGCGTCGCTTTGTGCAGGTGACGCCGAACTTTCCCCAGGAGTGCCAGTTCGTACTGGAAAGCTTGCGTGACGTCTACCGCTATGATGCCGAGGCGGAAGCGCAGGGCCTGTCCCCGGAGGCGCGACTGCGGTTTCACCAGGAGCACAGCCAGCCCGTGATGGACGCTCTGCATGCTTGGTTCCTCGCCCAGTTCGCAGAAAAGAAAGTGGAACCCAACTCGGGACTGGGCGAAGCGATCTCGTATTGTCTGAAGCGGTGGGATCGGTTGACCCTCTTCCTTCACCAGGCCGGCGCGCCTCTGGACTCGAACATCGTGGAGCGGGCCCTGAAGAAATGCATTCTGCATCGGAAGAACAGTCTGTTCTATAAGACCGAAAACGGTGCCGAGGTGGGCGATCTGTTCATGAGCTTGATCCATAGCTGCGAATTGAACGGCGCCGACCCATTCGATTACCTGACTGAGTTGCAGAAACACGCCGAGGAACTAGCGAAGAACCCCGCGGCCTGGATGCCTGGGAATTACCGCCAGACCCTTCAACAGGTCAGTACGAGCCAGGATCCCGCATAGGCCTCGTCTGGAGTAGAATGCCTCTTGCCTGACCGAAAACCATAGATAGCGGCCAGCCTGAGGTGGCATTCAGAAATGGCCGAAAAACGGGCCTTCCGAACAGCGACATCGGCAAGGGTTTTTGGCCACCGCCTCACCGGGCCAGTACTCTGTTCCGCGTCGGGTAGTCGCCTCTCGGTACAACCCAACTTACCCCGGGCAGTCTTCACCGTCCGGTCTTGGCCAGCCCGATCTCCGAACCTCCCAAGAGTGCGGATGATCCAGCAAATGCATTGGATAATACCGAACAGCTTATCTGGCTTTCCTTGGTTTCCGCTCAGCCGAGAGTTCGATGTAGAATGTTTTCCATGTTGCGGAGCATTGTCTATGCGGCGCTGTGCGGAACACTTCTCGTCCTTCTCTCAGATCCTTCAGCCGGCCAGCAAGCCCACAACCATCCTGCCCCGGAGAAATTGGGAACCGTAGCGTTTCCGACCAACTGCGCGCCTACCGTGCAGAAGGAATTTGACCGAGCAGTCGCTCTGCTTCACTCGTTTGCCTATTCCGCTGCCGAGGCTTCATTTGAGGATGTTGCGGCGCGAGACCCGCATTGCGCAATGGCGCATTGGGGCATCGCCATGACGCACTTTCATCAGCTTTGGGACCCACCGGTCCCACCTGATGGGTTCAGCCTCGGCCAGCAGGAGCTCCGCCGAGCTCAAGAGATTGGCGCAGCGTCAGATCGTGAGGGCGGGCTCATCCAAGCCCTGGCTTTGGTTTACGACAATGCTGTTCCGTACCAAACTCGGATTGTGAGCTATGAAGCTGCGATGCAGAAACTGGCAGCAGCATACCGCGACGACGCTGAAGTTCAAGTGTTCTATGCTTTGGCGCTGTTGGCCGCGGCGTCACCGTTTGACAAAACACACGCGAAGCAGAAGCGAGCCGCTGACATTCTAGAGCCTCTATACTGCAGGTATCCGCAACATCCTGGGATCCCACATTACCTGATCCACGCTTATGACAACGCAGAGCTTGCCAGCAGGGGAGTTGACGTGGCTCGGGCATACTCCAAAATTGCGCCTTCGGCTCCACACGCATTGCACATGCCTTCTCATATCTTCACGCGGCTGGGCATGTGGAGCGATTCCATTGCGTCGAACCGGGCGGCGAGAGTTGCCGCGCATGAACAGGGTGACATTGGCGAAGGGTTGCACGCGATGGATTACCTCGTCTATGCCTATTTGCAGGAGGGCCGCGAACGAGAAGCTGCCGAAGTTATCCAACAGCTCAGGCAGATGCAGGATCTGAACGAGGGCGATTTCAAAGTGGCCTATGCATCAACGGCGATGCCCGTTCGGTATGCAGTTGAGCGGCATCGATGGACAGAAGCCGCACGCATCGAGTCTCCGCTGGGAGCGCCGCCGCCACATGTCATCGCAATTGCGGTTTGGGCCCGGGCACTGGGTCTGGCGAGGAGCGGGCGTCCCGCGGAGGTGCGCCCTGAAATTGACAAGCTGCATGGGCTGGAACGGCAACTCCGGGCTACCGGCAACGATTATTGGGCACAACAAGTGCGGATTCAGGCAATGGAAGCAGCGGCGTGGCTGGCGCAGGCGGAAGGGCGGCCGGACGACGCGCAGCGTCTGCTTCGCGGCGCGGCGGACGAAGAGGACGCGATAGAAAAGCTGCCCGTGACGCCTGGCCCGATCATCCCGGCGCGAGAACAGCTGGGAGACCTGCTGCTGCAGCAGCACCAGCCCGATTCGGCAGTCAAAGAGTTTCAGAACGCTCTGGCTAGTGCGCCGAACCGACGCGGCTCGCTCGACGGACTGTCGCGCGCCACTGGCCGGGGCCGAAGTATGTGAATCAACCTCCGAAGCCATCGGCGACTGGCACTACTGCGTGTCCCAAGGTTACTGCTTCTAAACCACCAGGATCCAATCCTCATATACGCACGCCTGCCGAAAGCTCACGATTCATCGGACGGATACGAGCGTTACCTGCACAGCACGCGGGCGAAGTGGTGGACACAACTCCTGCTGTCCGCTCTCTGTCCACCATCGGTGTTGAGTTATTCCCCCGAGGAATTCCTGCAAGTGGCGCGCCGGCTGCCCGGGCAAAGAAGTGACAAGAGGCACTGGTTGGCCGGCTTCTACGAGGCCGCACGGACCAGCACTGGGCTGCCGGCGGCGGAGGACTCGGAGGCGATCCGGATGTTCCGGCGGGTTCTCAGCGAGTATTTACGCCTCCGCCGCTTCCGCCATTCCCGTCAGTTTTTCAAGTACTGTAGCCGGAACCTCTCCACGAAACAGTCCGGCCAGTTTCGCGGCACGACCGGGCTCTACAAGCGCGGCAAAGCTCGCCTCCGCTATGCCTTCTGGGTGGCGGGAGCTGTAGCGGTACGGGCCAGGCAGAATAGTTTCTGCCAGAAGTTTCAAGACTATATCCGGCGCGATCCGTTGAACCCCGACCTGCGGCGGAAAGACCACACCACCGTGGCCGCTAACATGGCTTGGGTAGTTTATGCTGTCGTCAAGACCGAAACGTATTATCGTCGCTTCCCCGAAGCAACGGTACCACGGGGAAGAACCCCTTCGCCCCGAGCCGTTGAGGCAATTTCGACCTCGTAGTTGATGCTAGGACCTTCCACCTGGACGAGACTTTGTTTTAAGGACAGTGAAGGCCCGCCTCGTGCCGCAGGACCTTGTGTAACTATGGTCAAAGCCCCCTCCCTCCCTCAGCCGGCGGAAGGCGCTTGGCCCAGCCCGTCGAACTCGCTGGCCTATGACAAGCAGGGGGACGCCGTACTCCACCATCACTTTCCAAAACCTTTGACCTCCAAGTTAGGACGTTGTCACAGATGAGCATCTTCGGAGCCCCGCGCATGGCGAGAATTTGATTGAGCACCTCGACCACGTCGCTCCTCTTCAGTGATTATCCCACTTCGACGGCCAAACTTTCTCTTTTGAACTCACCCGCGATGGTCAGCACTCGACACCGCCGGCCATCCGTCAACTGGTCAACCATAAAGTCCAAACTCCAGGCTTGATTGGCTTCCGTTACCCGAACCCGCTCCCGGGGATGCTCCGCGGCCGAGGCGTCCGAAATAGCACGGGTGGGGCTTCGCGCACACCGCGCCGTCGGCCATCCATGACAAGTCCACTGTTTCGCAATGACATTCTCACTGCAGTATTAGAATTTTGTTGCCAACAAAGCGTCTTACCATGCGTGTGGCGCCCCGGGTTGCCATGAAGTCGGCGCGCCCATACAAACTCTGTGGGGCCGGATCTGCCAGGTTGGGCTCGTTGCCCATCGATCATTATGCTCCTGTGGGATCTAACACGACAGGTCCGTTTCCAAATCGTGTACCGGTCTGTAATTCCGGGATGCGGAAACTCTAGCCGGATCGTTCCACCTTTACGCAGGCCTTCGAACGCTGAATAGCGGACGCTGCCGCTGAGGGGGTGATTTTACGGTCCACAAAATATTCCACTTCATTCATGTCTAACCAGTTAGGGACGTGCACCAGGGTCATCTTTGCTTCCTTATTGTGCAGCTCCAAATGCTAGGCTCTGCCACCAGCGATAGGCGTTAACCTACTCCGGTGGCGGCCGCGCTGGAACCTTGCGTGGAATTGCCCTACGGGTGCTGAGAATCCACAAGAGCCCCAGGAGAAGAAATCGTGGCCTCAACGGCGTCTTGCACTTTTTCTTGCTCCTTGAACGTTTGGAAGTTTTCGTAAGCTTTTTTCGACATTTCATCTAAGCCTAGATGGTGATAGACGCCCCCGAGGCTATAGAACGCGCCAGCGAGGCGAGGGTTTAGCCTAACGGCAGTTTCCAATTCGGTTTTGGCTTCGCTGAAGCGTTCCTGTCGCGCGTACAGGTTTCCAAGATTGAAGTGGGTAAGGGCATAGTCAGGATTCAGCTTCTCGGCTAGTTGAATCTCACGAAAGGCAGTCGGGTACTCTCCAAGCCGGCCCAATAAAACGCCATAGTGGAGGTGGTAGAACGGATTCTCGGGGCTGGACTCAATTGCCACTTCAAAGTACGCTTTCGCCTCGGGCAAAGCAAACCTCACTACCTTGACAACTCCCAGCATGAATTGCGCTTTACTGTATTTCGGGTCCAGTTGGACGGCCAGCGTGAAGTGTCGCACCGCACGGTCGTAATACTTATCATCGCTGTTGTAGTATGCTAGGGTGAAGAAACTCATTCCGATGAGGTAAAGCGGAACCGGAGAACGGGGTTCGAGCTGCTGGCACCGCAGAAACGAGTGGATCGCAGAGACCTGGTCTCCCATTCTTTGATAAAGCTCACCCTCGAGAAGAAGCCATTGGACGTCCGTGGGATCCTTTTGAATTGCAGACTTGACCGTGCCTAAGGCCTCTGGATATTTGCGCTCTAGGGTCAGTATCCGGGCCATGAGGTCCAAGAATTCGCGGCTCTGCTGCAGTTCTTGATCGTGAATTTCGTTCAAAGCCGCCTCCGCACACACGGCATCCGCCTGGTTCAAGCACTGACGGGCACGTGCCAACGTCGGATTAACGGCACTGCGGATGCCGGGTAAGGGGGCACTGCCGGTCGTTTGCACGATATTTCGGGATTCCGTGCCGGCGGTTTCTTCGTGGCCCGCGGACGAAGTGGGCGTGCTCGCGGTAGGCTCAGCGGCCTTTTCCCCCGGCCGCTGATTTGCATGCACCAACTCTACTCCTTCAAGCGTTGCCTCGTCATGCCTGGCCTCTTGAGTGCTCGACCTCCGGGCCACCTCGGCTTCTCTTTTTGCCTCCCCCACGCGTCCTAGTTTAGTCAGCAGAGTGGCCAGCTGAGCATGGAAGGATCCCTCATTTGGAAAGCGCTTGACTGCTGTTTTCAATACCCGCAAGGCTGAGTCTGGCCGGTTTTCTTCGACCTCGGTTGCGACCAACACTCGATATGCAAGGAGGGAATTGGGGTCATGCATTATGGCCTGCTCCAAAACAGGTAGGGCTTCCTTGCCTCTCCCTAACATACGAAGGCTAGCTCCTAGGTAGAGATAGGACTCAGGGAAATCAGGGTTGAGCAAGATTTCCTTGCGGAAGAGTTCGACTGCCTCGGCATTGCGCCCGCTCGTGAACTGAACATAGCCCAGTTTGAAGTGCACAAGCGGCAGGTTTGGGTTCAGCTTCGAAGCTTGCCGGTACTCACGTTCAGCCTCGTTTGTCTTGTGCTTGGCCACGTAAGCGTCCCCTAGAACTAGGTGTAGGTAGGGAGAGCCAGGAAACCGCTGGTCGAGCATCTGAAAATCCTTCAACCCGTCTTCCTCGTCCCCAAGGGCACGATCCTGTTCAATCAAGGCATAGAGGACATATGGGTCTTCGTAACCTAACTCGAATGCCTTCGCCAGCGCCTGCCTTGCGGCCTTATGATCTCCCAAAGTCCGATAGGTCATGCCAGTGTAGAACTCCGTCTTGGGCCCCTTGGGAAGCTGCTTCAGAGCCTTCAAAGCTTCTTCCGCCCGGCCGACCGCCAGAAGAGCAACGCTGAGATCGAACCGGAGTTCGGTACTTGTTGGCGCTGTTCGGAGGCCCCGGTGGATCCAATGGAGAGCCGGATCGAACTCGTGGTGCTTCAGCAAAAGAACCGAAAGAACGTCGTAGAGGCTGGGATCCACAGGGCAGAGGGTGATTGCCTGCTCGAGAGCTGCTCGCCGCTCTTCGTAAGGATTATTCAGGTCATTGCCCCGCTGGATCAGCATCCGCACTGCGGGCTGGTCGTGACAGGTTGCTTGTTGAGCAGCTCTAGCAGCTAGAGGCTTGAGGAGGGCAAGAACTACAAGAAACCACAGGCCGACCCGCGATTTGCGAACCCCACTGGTACGCTTGTTGGCACGCACTCTAACCTTTGCAGAGACCGAGCCCCGTCTGACTTCCGCCACGCAGCGCAGATGCACATCCACCCCGGATTTCCGTCCCAACACTACACATCCGAGATGCTTTGGAGCTTCGGTAGCCTGACGTTTCCAAATCACCCAAAATTGGAAACGCAGCCTCCTGGCGCTCGTGTCAGTGCTACTCCCTCGCGTCGGCCAGACTGAATGTGCCGACCTCGGCGACACGCGGCCTCGCTTCCTGTAACGAACTCTATCACCCTGCTCTCATGAGTGAAACGCTTTTCGCCGGGGCCATGTTCTCGGCTCACATGGCCTCAGCACCTAAGACCCGACGCCCCGCTTCCGCCACGCTTTGCGCAGATTCTTACCAGCCCTCGGGAATCAACCTTCGCGTAGCATTTTACATTAGAAGTCGAACCGCAATGCGAACTCGATGATTCTGGGATCAGCCGCGCCTATCAGTTGCCCGAAGCTGCCGCTTCCGTAAGTAGCGTCCACCGCGTTGAAGTTCGTGTGATTGAAAATGTTGAATAGCTCTGCTCGAAACTCGATCTTATGGCGCTCTGTGAGCCGAAAATCCTTGTGAAACGCCATGTCGAAGTTTACAAGGCCCGGACCTCTGATGATCCCCGGGCCCGCATTCCCAAAGTAGCCCGGTGCAGGAGCAGCAAAGGCGGATGTATTAAACCACTGGTTAACGCTCTTGGGACCCTGGATTGGAACGCCTGCAACTCGGTCCGGGCGAATTGCCAGACCCTGCTCGGAAACATCTAAACCAGGGTCGAGCGCAAACCCGGAATGGGCGGTAGCGATGTTCGAGTATTTCCACCCGCCCAGAGCGAGCCCCTTCAATCCCTTCGCGCTCCGGAACCACGGAAGATTCCATATGAGGCTTACGTTGAGCGCATGTGGGACGTCGATGTCAGAGGTTCCGTAGTCGTTGCGAAGATGATAATAATCCTGCCCCTGGTTCCCTGAGAGCCCGGTGAAAAACAATTGTCCCCGTGCCTCGCTTAGAGCATGCTGCCACGTGTAGGCAGCAGAGAGGAACAAGTTATGACCAACAGGGTGTCTCAGTTCGATCTCGAGTGCATTCCAGTAAAGGTTGAGGTCGCTGAGAATCGTGATAATATCCGCATATCCCGCGTAAGGAGAGAAGAGGTAAGGGAATATGGTGCCCGAATTAATGATCGGATTAAAGTCGAACGGGGGATCGGGGACGGGTTGATTCATGTCATATTTCCCTTGCAGGTGACGGCCAATGTTGCCGGCGCCGGCCAACGAGACCAACCAATTGCCCGGGAACTCATGTTGGAGAGTCAAGCTGTAACTTTGAATCTGAGCCGACTGGCTGTCTAAGTTGGTATTGACCAGGCTTTGGGCGCCTTGGGGAACCGCTGACCCTCCAGCGGTGGCGTTAGGGAATGGGGGCCCGATCAACGTGAGGGTGCTAACATTGGGGTAATTTTTTGCACATTGGTAGCTACAATCGCTTTCCGTAAAAACCCGCGTATAGGTCAAACCGTACCCCCCACGCAACGAAGTCTTGCCGTCCCCAAAAAGGTCATATGCGAACCCTGCGCTGGGAGCCCAATAGTACTGGTGGGTCGCCGTGAGGTTTAATGGAACGCCATTCAATCCATTGATGATCAATCCATTCAGCGGGTCATAATCGGCAGTCGGAGTGATTGTGCCATCATCATTTACAAGGGGGGCGCGAGCGAGATTAAAGCGTCTGGGGTCGAAAGCGCTTATATAAGCCCGCTGCGCATGGGGTACCGGTTCGAAAAGGAACCGTACTCCCGCAGTTAGTGTTAGGCGGCGCGTTACTTTCCAACGATCCTGAACATACGGGGATGCTATCGGATACTGTGCATACGGCCGCGGGCTAGAAGTGGCTTGGGCGACCTTTGTTGCATCTCCGAGCAGGAAATCCGCGATGGGGTCCCCAGAGAAGTTCCCACTGAAAGTCCATAATCCATTGCTTTGGGCGAAGGAGGTCTGTCTTTTTGTGCCGAACAGGATGGTCCCGCCGGCCTGCAAGTAATGGTTCCGGTGTACCCAACTCCAATCATCCGTAAGGGTATCTTCCAGATCACTTGCATGGGTCATAGGAACGTACTTAGATGCACCAATCCATGTCCAGCCGCCCGCAAAATTAATTTGGGGAAGACGTTGCGATCCCTCACCGCTGAATGGAAGAATCTCATGAAAATCCGGAACTTGATCTCGCCGCCATATGCCGTGCACAGGGAAGTCGTCAACATACTGGCTCGTCGCCACGCTGACTGTATTCACCATGGACGGGCTAAGCATTGCCGTAAGCTGAATCTGCGCAAGCTTACTGTTCGTCACATCATCCATACGGATGTTGTAGAGCGGGTTGTTGAGCCAGCCCAAGTTAGGAAAACCAAGTGCTTGATGTTCATTAAAAAACTCCGCCATGAGCCGGAGCCTCGGGCCAAAAACATGATCAACCTTGATCATATCGTCTCTCTGACGATTAATCTGTGGATGCATGTTGAGGTAGTTTAGAAACCCACCACCTGGGTTATTCGGTAGTGGCGCACTAGCGTTCAACAACGCCACGGAGTCCGGCACGAGCATATCGGGGGGTATCTGATAGATCCCTGGTGAGATCTCAGGAAAAGGCTGGCCTGTCTTGGGATTCGTGATCGGATAATCGAAGATGCCCCGGCGCATATCCGCTGTTGGCACAGCTCCTCGCAGTACTGATGCCATATTCTGGTAGCGCCAGTCTTGGCTCCAAAAGAAGAAGGTCTTTTCTCTCTTGGAGTTGTAATAGCCTGGGATGTATATGGGCCCGCCAAGATAATATCCAAAGATGTTTTGTTTGAGGGAGGATACGGAAGGCGCGAAGAAGTTCCGCGAGTCGAGCGCGTCATTGCGCAAGAATTCATACGCTCCTCCGTGAAACGTATTGCTGCCGCTTTTCGTCTGCGTCATAATCACATTTGCGCCGAACAGGCTATATTGCACGCTGTAGTTGTTTTGAAGCACGCGCACCTCTTCGATTGTATCGGGAGGGGAGGTGATTGAGGCGTTTATCATAGCTCCCGCGTCGGTGTTCCAGATGCCGTCTATCATGTACAACGTTCCGCTCGGGCTCATGCCGTTTATGCTCAGAGGGTTGCCTGTCTGATCTCCTCCTCCACCCAAAGCTACGCCGGACAAAGTGTTCGTGACCCCGGGCATCAGGGATCCGAGGGCTATGAAGTTACGACCGTTCATGGGTAGCGTGGCGGCTTGGGCTGCTGAAACCAGGTTGGATACCTCAGGCGTGGTTGTTTCCACGCGCGCCGCGCTTCCAGAAACCTGCACCGTGGTTGTGACTTGGCCGATACTCAGGGTGGGATTGACGGCCACGACGGACGTGGGGTGAACTATGACGTTTGTTTGAACATACTTCTGGAATCCTTGCTTGGCTACTGTGACCGTGTACTCGCCCACAGGCAGGCCTGAAACGCCGTACGCCCCGTCTACGTTTGAGGACGTGGTTCTCGTTTCCGACGTTGCGGGATTCAAGATGGTAATGGCGGCCTCGGGTACAACCGCCCCGCTAGTGTCGACTACCGTTCCGGTGATTGTCCCCGTTGTCGACAATTGCGCAAGGGAAGTCGACGTCAACAATAAGGTCCCGAACAAAACAAACAGAAGACAGCGCAAACCCCCAAGAACTCGATAACATCTTGAGGTCAGGATAGATTTGACTGGCAATCTGATACTCATTTGTCCCTCCTGCGGTCCCAGCCTGCACTCATTCCGGGTCGTCGCATTCGATCCCCCTATCGCGGGAGCGGTAGATAAGCCTAAAATATAGGCAAAGTGTTTCAAAACAATTTTCTATTGTCAAGCAGTTTCTGAAAGTTATTTTCTTACCCTAAGAAGAAGTATCTTCAAGATAGAGTGCCGCAATTCGCAGCGTCTGCGTAGCCAGCCCGAGTGTCGGACCTCACGATCGCACAGACGCGTTTGATCGTTTTTCGGGGGTAAACAAGCAGCGCCGGGATGCAGGAAGGACAACGCCAGCGGGGCCAATCAAACGCCGAGACCCAAGACGAGCATGCCAACAATCAGCAAGCCGATCCCGGCAAACAGCAGCCGCAAGGGTTGCCCGCGAACGCCGTCCCACTCGTGAGTGAGGAGGCCGCAAACAAAGGTTGTCGCAATCAGGATGGCGTTCCAGAGCGACCACCCCAGTGACGGGCCTAGGCGACCCAAGTAGTTTGCCCCCCATCCGTAGACAACAACCGACCCCGTCCAGAGGATTCCCATCACCCAGGCATCGACCCAGTCAATAGCAGTCGCCTGAAACACAAGCCGTGGCCACGATTTGTTCTTCTGCAATAAATGAAGGCAATAGCCAACGTTGAGGATTCCCCCCGCAGGAATCACTACCAGCCAGATGGCATTGACCGCGTTCTCCCTCGTGGCGCCCAGAGACTGGGCTGCTTTTATGATGTCCGCTCCAAAAGCGTAGCCGAAGTTAAGGGCAGGAGATAGAATCCCAGAGAGGATGCAGATGGTGAGGGCAACTGCAAACGAGCGCTTGGGTCCGATCATTCCCGCAGTGCTCTTGTTGCCTGCACATCGATCTCGCCGATCACCCGCTATGGCACAAACAACCACTCCTGCTGCGGTGACAACGTTGCCGGCAATAATCATCAATCCTTTGCGGTGGAAAACAATGTCTGGCGTGAGGATAACCAAAGGTATGAATGCTCCCAAGGCGGTGTAAAGACCGGTCATCATTGAGAATCCGAGGGCCATTCCGAGCGCGTCAACCCCCAGGCCAAATAGGACTGAACCGGCTCCCCAGGCTAGCCCGAATAACGTCGCCAGCAAAAGCCGGCTGCGAGGAGCAACCGCGAACACGTGACCAAGGTTTGGAACTGTCACCAGAGCGACTGCGAGAGGAAGAACAAAGAATGCAATCACTGAAAACCAAAACCACAGATGCTCCCACTTCCAGGTCCGCGTGTACTTCATGGGCAGTACAAAGGCACCTTGCGTGACCCCCGCCACAAGAATCCACCCTAGCCCGATCAAATAACCTGTACTCATCTCCAACCTCTTAAAGCTATGCTTCTTCCTGCCGCCGAGGGTTTCCGGTGCCCGTCTTCTGCTTTTCAGTAAGCACGTGCAGCTTTAACCGAACCTATGTTGCAGCGACCTTAGCAACTAAATCTCCGCGCATGGCCTGACTCCTGTGTGCACATATCTCATAACGCAAAGCGACCCACGCCCTGCCCGGCGCCTGCGATACCTACCTAACAGTAGTCATCCAATGGCACGTTCCACAGAACAAAGAACGAGCTCCCTCCTGTTGTCTTTCCTTTGGCAACCTTGCCCTATCGAATCACTTGGGCGTACTTGTTCCTCACAGCTCGCACTGGACTAAAGCAACCACCTCCAAACTCTTGAATGAATTCCACGCGCATGGCATCCAACGCCCTATCCACCACTAGCTCAAATCGGAGCGTCCGTCCCTTGCGAGCAGTCCCCCTGTCCGCACGCATCGCAGAAACTCCCGGCGATCGAGATTTGCAGATGAACTTGCACTCGTCCCGTCGCCCATTGAGACTCCCCCAAAAGGATCAGCCTGCTCATTCCGAAGCAGGCCCCGAGCACTACGGCACAGTTCCATTTGCATGAACGGGCGCTGGAGAGTGACGTACCCACAATTATTGTGACCTGATTCTGTTTTGGCCACCTTCAGGTTTTTGCCTAGCGTATTACCTGTGCGTACTTATTCCTGACGGTTTGTATAGGGCTGAAGCGGTCGCCGCCGTACTCCGGGTCAAACTCCACCGCCTTGGCGTCCTTTGCCGGGTCCACGATCAGCTCGAACTGCATGGTCCGCCCCTTCCGGGCCGTGGAAGCCAAATCCACCATAACCAGGAGTTCATCCTGGAATCGAATGGGATAGTGGCCCTTCCAGCGCAGGATTCCATCCGGGCCGGGACGAAACAGTCCCACCCGGGTGTGCGTCCCGTCCACGGCCGAGACATGAACAAGCCAGAAAGTGTCGATCTCCCCTTGGATTGTGGGCGTGACCATGAAGCCAGGTTCGTGAATGGTCATTTCGGCTGTCCCCACATTCCTCACTGACATGGACACTATGGTGTCAAAGCTCTTGCTTGCATTGTAGCCTCGGTAGGGATAGAGTCCGACGCGGAAAACAGGTACGTCCGAGCGGCCAGGAGCATATTGATCAGGACCGATATTCAACACTCGAGCCAGCCCAAAGTTTTGACGGTTGGATTCCAAAAGGCTTGTTAGTTTCTCGATGGTCGATTGGAGCGAGTAGGTTTTCCCTTCCGTGTCGAGGTCGACGGGACTCTGTTTTCGTCCCAGAATCTGTGCGAGTGCATCGACGTTTTGGAAACCAAACATGTGATCATCCTTTGGGTCGAAGAGTGGCTCAATCCACGCAACGTGTTTGGGATCCGTCACCATGATGTAATCGTTATAGGCTGGAATCAGGATGAACTTAGGTGGGTCGGAATTTCCCCCGGCCGGGCTCTTTCCTGTCTGCTTGTCAAACAACCTTTCAAGTCGGTGTTCGCCTTCGCTGTAAGTACCCCTCACGGCTCCCATCCAATCCGGATTATACTTGCCCCCAATGTCAACCCAATAAGGCCACACCCAGTCCAAAAAATCGGATGGGTAGTCGGCCGCGTTGTGAACCACATCGGCGACGAAGTGGACGTAGAACCGGTTGTCAGCCATGATTTGCTCGTACCATACGGGCTTCTGCTGCCCAATCGTGTCGGCCTCGATAACCAACATGGGCTTGCCATTCCATCGGTAGTAATGTGGACGCTGAGCATAGTTCTCCCATATGTAGTCGATCTTCTGCTTAACGTCAGACCAGGTTTGATAGGGTGCGATCATAGGCATCCAACGATGCCATGTCGCGCCGTACCAGCCTGGGCCACCGCGGTCGGCGCTCCAGAATTCGGCCCAGAACATCCACCTGAGCTGCTTATCTCCGGGAGGCTGGTTTTCGAGAGCATCAGCAAAGTAGTGCATCGCGCAAGACCACGGGTCCGTATGCTCGTCGAGTGGGTCCACAACAATCACGTCGGCAGTGGCACGCCGCATACCGCGAAGGATCTTGGCAAACCGGTCGGGTTGCTCAATGGAGTAGATTCCGCCCCCCTGCGCCTTGAGGTTTTGAAACGCGGGGTTCCTGAACCAATCCGGGTGTTCGTTGATCCATTTGAGGTATGAATGTGTATCATTAACTCCGTAATTGTTATCGGGACAGAACCAGATGCCAAGCGTTCCCTGGTACTCATGATCCTGGGCTTTTGCCACCCAGTTAGATAGCGTGAGGATAATCAAGCTCGCGAGCAATCCCGTCTTACTTAAACCTGTACGCATCGCCACATCCTCCTTGCTTCCACCGAATACTCGTTTCCTAACTAAACACTGACCCCATCTTGAGATTGAGCGACTGTGAAGTCCCCGACGAAACGGCCGGTCATCACTGACTTGCCTGCATAGTGCAGTACAAGGCATGCCGGCAGCTTCACCTCACTTCTCTTGACTCCCGAATCTTTCGATCAGATCACAACTAACCCCTCCCCTGTTGACTCAGGGGTACAAACCCACCCATGCATTCATTGGGTTGAGGCCACTCACCACTTTCCCGTCAGGCCATCGCGTTGCCCCAAGAGGAGGCCGACACGCGTAAACGCTAGTAAACTTTTTTTCATCTGTCAAGGCAAAATCACAATTTATTTTCCATATTGGCGTCCAGGTTCGGAGGATTCCCGTAATCTCCCTGGTGCATGGATCTCAGAAAGCGACTAGCTTCAACTTGATGGGGGGCGGTTTCAATAGCTGATGAGTCTCTCAAGATTCCATCCGCAGGCGACGGGTGTATTCCTGCTCTTCCTGCTGGAACTCGCCCAGACCGATAGGTAAGGGACAGCTTTGCACACTGTCTGACCCTCCGGTTGGCACGTCGGTTGGCGAGATAAGCTTTGGCATGGCCAGGAGGGCAGCCAATGCGCACCAAGAGTTGGCAGCTTGGCCTTAAAGGTAGGACGAATTCCCCTTCTCGACACCAACGCAAAGGACTCAAGGGGTTCGATCTGGACTGCTTGCCCATCGCAGTATTTCTGCCCTGCGCTGTTCTATAGCTGACAAGAGCACATAGTGAACAAGTCGCTACACTTACTTAGGACTCTTTCAAGTGAGACGTGTATGATAATTTCCCCCGGTGAGACGACGAAATTCTCCGTGGGGTGAGAGGGAGGTGACCTGCCCGAGATTTTGTACCAGCACGAGTGACAGAGTCTACATCACAGCTCGGGGCTACGAAACTGGACTTACTGCAAGCAGAGGGCTATAGAGTCTGTGTGATAACTCTCGGTTGTACGCGTGCAGGGAAGGCGGTCGAGGAGGCCCGTGATGAGATTCCTTCCCTCTGAACCGGATCAAGCGTGGTTGTTGCCGCCCAGCGTGCAGGACGTGCTGGGAGAAGACCACTTGTGTTTTTTCGTGCATCGCGTGGTGGAGCAACTAGACCTGTGGGGGTTCGAGCAGGCTTACGGAGAAGAGGGTCCTCCGGCATATCCGCCGCTGCTGATGGTGAAGGTGTGGCTGTACGCGTACGCGTTGGGGGTGACGTCGTCGCGGCGGCTGGAGCAGCGGATGGGGGAAGACCTGGCGTTCCGCTATCTGGCGGGGGGAGCCACGCCGGACCACTGGACCCTGAACGAATTTCGGCGGCATCACCGGAGGGCGATCAACGATCTGTTCACGCAGGTGCTGGAGCTGGCCCGCGGTGCGGGTCTGGGGCGGCTGGGGCATGTGGCGATCGATTCGACACGCGTGGCGGCGAACGCTTCGCGCAACCGGGTAGAGAGCGAGGACGCCTTGCGGCGGGAGCGGGCGAAGCTGCGGCGCCAAGTGCGGCGTTGGCAGCAGCAGTGCGACGTGGCCGATCCCAACGAAACGCCGGGGACGGTGCTTGATCCGCAGGAAAAGCAAGCGGTCGAGGAGCGGCTGGCGGAGATTCCCCGGCGGCTGGAGAAGCTGCGCAAAGCGGGGCCGCCGAAGCGCTCACGGACTGACCCCGACAGCCGCTTCCTGCGTGAGTGGCAGGGCTTCACGCTGGGCTATACGGTGACGATGGCGGTGAGTGAGGATCATCTGATTGTGGAACAGCGGGTGACGCAGGAGGCCACCGACAACGGCAGTTTGCTGCCCGTGGTCGAGGCGGTCGGGCGGCGCTGCGGAGAATTGCCCCAGAAGGTGAGCGCCGACAGCGGCTTCTTCTCGCTCGCCAATATCGCGGGTCTGGAAGCGCACGGCATCGAGGGCTACGTGCCCGACTCGAACTTGGCGCGCGAGTTGAAGGGACGAGGGCGGCGCAGTCGTGTCGGCCGCCTGCATCATGCCGAGCAGCGCCACATGCGCCAACGGTTGCGGAGCCCCGCCGGGCGGGCGGTCTATCGGCGGCGCAAAGCGATCATCGAGCCGGTCTTCGGAGTGCTGAAATAACAACGCGGGATGCGTCGCTTCCGCTTGCGAGGCTTGGCGAAGGTGGGCGTCGAAATGGCTCTGGCCGCGACCGCCTACAATCTGACCCGACTGTGGAGTCACCAAAGGGCCGTGGCCTAGCCGGCGGACCAGACCAAGCGGCCGCTCAAGCGCCCGGTCCGACAGAATTAAGCAACGAAATCCGAATTTCAGAGAACCAAGTCGTAACCTAACGACCCTAAAACGGGAGTTGTCACACAGACTCTATAGGCCGCGGGGCAGCAAGAAGAGCCTGTAGCGCAGTTTGGCTAGGGTTAAATTCTGCCAAGAGGGCTGCAGGCGGTTCTGCTGAAATGTCGTGATCAGGCTGTAAGCCCGGAAAATGATTTCCAAAAAAGGCAGGTTGGGAGCAAGCGAGGTGGTGGGAATCTTCCGGACGGCGAAATCTTCGCGCAGTTCACTGAGGCGAGGCTCGATCGCGGTGCCCATCCCTCATGCATGTGCCCCCAATTGGTTTCGACATGGACCCTATACTGGACCGTGAAACCCTGAATGTCTTTCGAGATCTGCTTGGGCAGCCCTTGATGGGAGGTCGTTGGAGAAAGTAGGTTGCATAATGAAATTTGTTTTCCTACACTGTCTTGTCAAGAAAAGGGTTTTCGACACAATGTGGGGAGGACGATAGACGATGGTAAATGATCCGGATGGTTCCTGCCTCGCCAGGGTCCGAAGCGCGATTCAAAATGAATCCGGCGTGATAGCAAAGATCGGTCGCATGGTGGTAAGGGAACCACGCCGGGCGCGCAGCATGTCGATCGGGAAGCTGGCCGAGGCCTGCGGGGTGAGCGCGGCCACTGTATATAGGTTCTGCCGACGATTAGGCTACGAAGGCTTCAAGGAATTCCAACTTGACCTTGCGACGGCGACAGCCCTGACTAATGGAATAGGCTTAGACGACTTTATCGGCGGTGATAGCCCAAATGCGATTATCCGTCGTGTTTTTGAATTCAACCGCCAGAGCCTCGCAGACACGGAACGAATTCTCGACCACCGGGTTTTGATCCATGTAGCCAAACTCATCCAGCGAAGCCGGAAAGTTTTGTTGCTTGGGCTAGGAGACTCCGCCCTTACAGCGCGACGGGCTGCCGATTGCCTACTGAGTTTAGGCCTGACGGCTGTCGCTGCCACGGACCCCTATACCCAGATCTTTGCCACCGAAAACGTGGGGCACGGGGACGTTGTTGTGGGAATCAGCCACACGGGCCGAACGATTGACATCATCGAAGCCATTCATGCAGCGCGGGAGAAGGGTGCGCGTACCGTGGCATTAACAAACTACCCGCATTCGCCCTTGGCAGGAGCAAGCGAGTTTCAATTGGTCACGGCTTTTCGCGAGTACCGTGTTAATGTCGCGGTCTCATCAGTTATCATCCCACAACTGTGCGTCGTTGCCGCGCTCTACTTCATTCTGGGCAGTTGGGGCGGGCGCAAGGCAGAAAGACTAGCTAAGAGGGTTGAGCAAAGAACTCGAATTACACTGCGAGTCCGCAGCAATACCCGAACAGGGACTTAATATCAGAATAGAAAGAAACCGCTCCCGTAACATAATGTCCAGATATTACATGGATGGAATGACGTGGCGTGGATTTCATCGATCGCTTTACGCTTATTAACCCCGTGCTCATCGAAGGATCCACTGGCACCTGGGAGGAAGTTGAAGAAGGCGTTGAGGGCGTCTGCGGCGCGCTCTCCGGCAAAATGGTGGGTTACTACGAAATTCCCAGTGCCGGTCCACACCACCGTGCGGCCATCGTTTAGCTTCCCTTTCCCATTGATGCCTAGATTGACAGTGCCCCGGTGTTGCTGCTAAACGTTTCGATAACTATTTAGCTTAGAGCAATAGCCTTCCCCTGTTGCACGTATTTGTCCCTCCCATAGGCCCGGCCAGTTTTAAGGAGTCGCAACGGCGTCTTCGCTATTCGAGTTGCGTAGTCATCTGGCGTGGGTTAACTAACGCTTCTCACTTACGCAGCACGCGCCTCATTGCCTCGTGCAACTTCTCAAGCACCTCGTCACACTCGCTCTTCTTGATGATTAGCGGCGGTTTGATCTTTAGAACGTTCGGCCGCACTCCACCGAGGCCGAAAATGACCCCAACCTTTATTCCCTCGTCCCGAATGGCTTTCCCCTCGGCATGGAGTGGTTCTTTGGATACAGGGTCTCGCACGAATTCAATACCGATGTGCAAACCGGCTACGCGAACGTCGCCGATCTCCGGGAAATCTCTCTGCATCCCTTTCAGAGCGCCGCCCAGGTATTCTCCCATACGGCAGGCGTTTTGAAGAATGCCGTTTTCCAGTAGCTCGATTTGTTTGGCGGCAGCAACCTGAGCGACGGAGCTGTTCGCGAAGGTATGCAATTCTTCGGAATCCGGTTGGAAGCCCTCCAGTTTGTTCGAAATGATGGTTGCTGCTATCGGAAGTCCGGCCCCGAAACCCTTCCCAAGAACGATGATATCCGGGGTCACTCCGAAATACTCTGCTGCGAAGAAGCGTCCCGTTCGACCGTAAGTCTGAATTTCATCAAAGATGAGGGGCACGTTGAACTCATCACATATCTTTCGAACTGCTTCTAAATACTCCCGGGGAAGGATGATTTGGCCGGCGCTAGCTTGAATCGGTTCAATGATGACGCCGGCTGCGTTCCCAGCAACGCCCCGCTCTAAGGTCAGCCTGAGGATTTGCACGCAGGCGAGAGAGCAATTCTCGCGCTTCATGCCCAAAGGACAACGATAGCAATATGGGTTCGGCACTCGGATGAAGGGGCGGGTTAATCCCAGGAACCGGCTCCCCCCAACAAGCTTGCCAGCAGCTCGAGTTGAGACCCAGGAAGCACCCATCATGGCCAACGTGGTCCCATGGTAGCTGTCATAGAGGCAGATGAACTCGCGGGAAGGCTGGGTGTTCTTGTATGCAATCTTCATTGCCGCCTCAATGGCAAGGCCACCACCCACTGTGAACGACACTCGTTTCAGGTCGCCAGGAGCGATTTGTGCGAGCTTTCTAGCCAAGTAGAACCGTGGCAAGGTGTCGAATCCCTGGTGCACATGCGAGAGATTCTGCATCTGCTCCGCAACCACCCGATTAATTTCGGCGTTCGCGTATCCCAGGTACAGGGCCCAACTCTGAGACGTGCAGTCGATGTAACCTTTGCCCTCCGGATCGTAAACGCGGACTCCTTGACCTCGTACCAGAACCGGCCCCCCCCGCGTGCCGCCTCCCAACATAAGATGCTTGGCGCATTCAGCCTGCTCCGATTTACTAAGGCTACCAATCTTCTCCAGTAGGGAATCCATTTCCCTGTACCCCCTTACTTGCGTTAGCAACAGTCCGTTCGGTTGAGATTCATTCCGTCGACAGTTTGCTACGTGCCTCGTTACGTGCGCAACGAACGCATAAGTCGAGAGCTAGTATCAGGGTCTTGTGTTCCATTCTCAAGAGCCCTCCCGATTGCAGCCCAAGAACCGACCTTGGAGCCCCTGCTCCGCCGGCAGCATCCGGGACGGGAGTGCGCGAGGGCGACGAACCAGTACCTCAGGGAAGGTACTAAACTTTCTTTCAGCTGTCAATCGAAAGAAGAAAACTGTTTTCACGGTATTAGTGCTGTGTCACATGAATAAGTGAAACATGAGCTTGATTTATCCTGTAGGGGCTGACGCTCACCTCTCGAGACCCTTCTCGATTGCCAGCGAAAGAGCGCGAGAGCTGGCAGGCGATTCTGTGATCCACGAAGGACTGCAAAGGTTTGGCCCGCCGAGCACGGGTTCTGTTGCTCCTGGCCGAGGGCACACCTTTGCGCCAGATTCAGACCCAGACCGGTATGAATCTGCGCCGCCTCCAGCACTGGAAGCAGTGCTGGCAACAACGGGGGCTGGACGGCCTGCACGATGCACCGCGCGCGGGTCGGCCCAAGAAGCTCACCCCGGAGCAGGAAGGCGAGATTCTGGCCGTCACTGAGAAGCCTCCCCGCGAGCCCCTTATGCACTGGTCGAGTCACTGTTTGGCTCGTCGAGTGGGCGTCAGCTACGGCACGGTGGTGCGCGGCTGGCACCGCGTGGGCTTGCAGCCGCACCGCCTGCGCCGCTACATGGCCACCCCCGACCTGGGCTTCGAAGCCAAGGCCAAGGATATCTTGGGATTGGATTTGAATCCGCCGCGGGACGCGGGAGTGTTCTGCCTGTGGATGAGAAGACGGCCACCCACGCGCTGGCTCGCAGCCAACCGGCGCCGCCGCTTCGACGGGGGCAGCCGGAGCGCCCCGCAGTGGAGTACGTCCGGCATGGGACGGTGTCGATGTTTACCGCCCTAGAGGTGCACCGGGGTAGGGGGCACGGTCGCTGTCCCCTCACCACACCGGCGCCGAGTTCGTGCGTTTCCTGGACGAGACCCTCACCACACATCACCGCAAGGTCATTCATGTAATCCTCGACAACTTGGCAGTCCACAAGGCCCCTTGGTGGGAAGCTGGTTGCATGATCAGCTAGGGTGCGGTTGCATTTCACCCCCCCTACACCTCCTGGTTGGACCAGGGCGAAACTTGGCTGGGCATGATCTCGCGCGGCTGCCTGCGGCGAGGCATCTTCCGACCCGTGCCCGATCTGACCCACAAGGTCATCACCTGTATCCGTCTTTGCTACCAGTATACCCAGCCTTTCCGCTGGACGTATTGCAGACCGAGGTAACTAATCCGTGTGCCACTTAATTCGGTAACACATCACTAGTGTAAAGGCACAGGGTATTCATGGAGAAGCAGGAAGAGTTCGATCCGCGCAGCTACCAGACGCCCGGCTACGTTACATTGAAGTAGGTCGTCGCACTGCGCATGACGCAGTTCGGCCGGGGCGGCCACGCCGCGGCTGCACGCCGGTCTCGTTGTACGAGATAGCCAAGCAGTACCAGCAGGAGGCCATAACCGCCTAAGTCTGAGAACTGCTCAAACAATAACGGGGAGAGTCTGGGCATACCGCCCGGCGCTGACTTCCGGGCTACACTCGTTCGAGACGGAGTCATTGACGAAAAAAGAGAATCTTGCTGGTCTGGCCGTCATCAGCCGGGAGCTGATTTGCAGGGTAGAAGGAATCGTCTCACTCCAGAGCGTAGCGCTCGACATGGACAGCTCCGGGATTTCCGTGTACGACCGACAGGAGCTGCGCAGCTCACCCGCTTTGAGGCCAGGGAGTACCCCTGGGTGAGCTACGGGCAGCTATCCGGTTCACCCCCTAGTTAATTCGTCGCAGCCAGCCTGCGCTCCGCCTCAACCTTCCAGGTCCTGCCGCGCCGCATGCATTTCCCGCCGTAATCTGAAGGTCGGATCTGCGGGCGTGACGACACGTCCTACTGCAATCCTGCGTTATTGGTGGGCATTTCACTCGATTATCCGAGGAGCCACAGAGGCGGGCACGTCTATTCCAAATACAACTGATTATGTTGAAAAAGTGGGGCTGAGAAGTAGGCGGGGGGACTTCGAGGGTCTTACGAGAACCAAGTGGGGCTATTCGGTTGTTCCGTTTTTCCTCCCTTCTCTTTCTAGTCTCGCCGTGGCCGAGCTCACCTCACGCATCGCGACCTTTCAGGTGGTACACAACGCAGGCTACGGATCCCGATGCGCAAGGAACCTGACCAGCCTTTTGAGATTCTGTGCCGTGGCCGCCAAGTAGAACTGTTCGGCGACGTTCCAGAGCCGGCGCAGGCGTGCCCGCCGCATCCCTACCCGCAGCTTCAGTTCCGAGAACAGGGCCTCGATCTTGTTCCGATCGCGCCTCGACTGGGCGTAGGCGGGAGTCGGCGCCAAGTCGCGGGCCACTTGGCGGGCCCGTTCATACCAGTGCACAAAGAGCTTGCGGAAGGGCGCCGGAGTACAGCGCTTCTTCACGGGGCAACCTCGGCACTGCGACCCCGTCGTGCGATAAATGGAACCCTGGTTCTGGCGGCTCAGGCTGTGATAGCGCAGCGGCTGGCCTTGGGGGCAGCGAAAAATATCCTCGCCGGGGTCGTACGGGAACTGGTCTCGAGTGAAGCGCCGGTGCGTCTGGTGGCGACGATCGATCACCGGGATGTGGGGCTGGATGCTCTGCTCGAGCAGCCAGGCGAGAAACTCCCCGCTGCCATAGGCCTTGTCGGCTCCCAAGCTTTCCGGCGAGATGCTGAACTTCTCCTTCACCTGCTGCAGCATCCGCCGGGCGGCCAAGGTCTCCTGCCGAAAGCGCGCGGGCGTGGCCTCCACACCCAGGATGATGCAACTGGGGTTGTCGATCAGATAGTGGTCATAGTAGGAGGGCACGGCCGGTCCCCACTTGCTGGCCCAACACGCGTCGGGATCGGTGGGGGACACGCAACGGGCCGCCACGGAATTCGGAGCGGGTGGAGGCTCTTCGGGCTCCGACAGCGGATTTTGTTGCGCCACTTCCGCCAGATATTCCCGCACGGTCCGCGAAACCTTCGCCACCTCCGGCAACTGCTCCCGCTTCACTCCCCGTTGAGGACTTGCGTTAACTGCCACCACTGTCCCATCCACCGTCACTCGCTTGCCTTCCACCAGCCCTGCGCCTATGCAGCGACGGACAATCTCTTCGAAGATCTCCAGAAAGATGCCCGATTGCCGGAACCGCCCATCTCGGTTCTTCGAAAAAGTGGAATGATTGGGAACCTCCTGCTCCAACCCTAGCCGCGTGAACCAGCGATATGCCAGGTGCATCCGTATTTCCTCCACCAGCCGCCGTTCGCTGGTGATCCCGTACAGATAACCCACCAGCAACATCCGCAGGAGAATCTCGGGGTCAATCGAGGGGCGCCCCAGCGGGCTGTAAGCATCGCGCAGCCTTTCCCGCACGAAGCTGAAATCCACGTAGCGATCGAGGCGCTTCAGCAAGTGATGCTCAGGGATCTGACCTTCCAGGCGAAAGTAATAGAACAACGGCTCACTGCGAGGTCATTCACCCATCATCAGCGGCGTTCCTCCTGAAGGTGTCGTCGCCACTCCCGCAACTGGCGCCGCACCAGTCTTGCTAGCTCCTTCTGCAGATGGCGATAGTTCTGAATCTGCCGGCGCAGTTCCGCGACCTTCGCCCGGGGCACGTAGAGGGATCGGCTTCGGCCCTGCTCCTTCCAGTAGAGGTAGTAGAGAGGACCGTGCTTCTCACCACGCTCGCAGCGGCACCTAGGCTTGCCGCAGATGACATACTGTTTAACCAGTGAGCCTGCCAGCAGGGGGAAAGGTTTAGCTAAGGCTTGAAGCTGATGGCGGAATCGCGGTAGTTGCGGTTGGCGCATACGCATTCTGTGTGTATACTAACATATAAGAACCACGCAGAAAAGAGCCAAAGAGTCCCACTTCCAAACCCCAACGCCACTTTTTCAACAGAATCAACTGATTCTGGGCCGGCTTGATTGGCCGATTTCCGTTCCATGGATTCAACAAAATGCAGCAGCGCTTGCAAGGAGGTTTTTGGAACGGAGACCAGTCGCGATGGCTGCGGGTCAGGGCCAGGAAGAAAAAATCGTTTCAAAAGCCTTTCGCATCTTTTTCGACCACCACCTTTCATAGGCCTAGCACTGTCGGGAGCCTTGTCCCCACGCAAGATTCTCTATTACTCAGCTCCAAAGGAGGGCGTACCGTGAAGCCACTTGACAAGGCTCGTGATTTCATGTATTCATGTAATCAGCCGGAGATGGGATGGTTACTAGGCCACGCAAAATCCCGAGGGAAAAGATGCTGTGGCAAGTAATTATTGACCGAGATCTGCAGAGGGCTTTCAGGGTTGAGTGCGTCAAACAAGGCGTTTCTATGAGCGAGAAGATATCCGAACTGGTGGCGAGCTATTTGTATCGACAGCCCAAAAGGAAGCTGGACAAATCAAAGAGGAATAAACCGTAGGTTGAGTTGATCAAGCGGGAAGCTGGAGAGGTCGAGCTCAACAGCTTCCCTAAGCAAGCCGAGCCGATGGTATGAGCATCAGCTCAACCTGCCTTTCCAGTTTGTATCACATTTCCTCCCGCCTCCCCAAGCCGGGAAGAAAGGCAGGTCCTCCATGGCAGGCCAGTCTGGCCGTCCCAGGTTCCTTTCT